>JBOGJY010000211.1:0-5161 GCA_050745325.1 Terriglobia bacterium | reverse complement strand
CTCCTGTCCAGTGCCGTTCTGCCTTATTCAATCGGCAGAGCGCCGGGTGAGGTTGAATGCCGCCCAGCGTCGATGCCTGGCATCGGATGCAGGGCCTGTTCTCCGTTCGAAACTGTCCGGCCGGCATCGAAAGTTTCGTCGATATATCCATAGAGCCGGCCTTCATGCGCGCGGCTCACGCGCACGCCAGCCAGCCGGTTTGGTCCAATCCGGCATTCCGGCAGAGAAATAGCCAGGAAGTTGCTGCTCAGAGCCGTAGCCTCTCCGTCCCCCTGCTCAGCCTGACCAGAAAGAGTCACCGCAGAAAGCGTTCTGCCTATTTGCATGGCAAGAAAGGCCTGCCGCTTCCGGGCGATCACGGCGCGGATCTCGGCGCTCCGCTCATGCGCAATGCGGCCGTTCACTTGGTCTGTGCGCGCCGCGGCGGGTGTTGACGGTCGGGATGAGTAAGGGAAAATGTGAAGATAAGTAAAGGGCAGCGATTCGATGAACCGGGCGCTCTCATCGTGGTCGCTATCGGTCTCGCAGGGAAACCCGGTCATCACGTCGGCGCCAATCCCGCAGTGCGGCATGGACTCGCGAATCGCCAGGACGCGCTCCGCATACTGAGCCGCCCAATACCGGCGGTTCATCCGCCGCAGGATGCGGTCGCTCCCGCTTTGCAGAGGAACGTGAAAATGATCCGCCAGGCGCGGCTCCGCAGCCACCAGGCGAATCAGCGCCGGGTGGACGTCCATCGGTTCAATGGAGCTGATGCGAATGCGGCGAATGTCCGTTTCCGCCAGGATTCTTTCGAGAAGACCAAGAAACGTAATACTGCGGTTCAGGTCGCGCCCGTAGCCGCCGAGGTTGATTCCCGATAGGACCACCTCGTGGGTCCCGCCGCTGGCAAGGCTGCGAATCTGCTCGATGACCTGGCCGGGCGGCAGGCTGCGGCTTCCACCGCGAACCGCCGGAATAATGCAGAACGAGCAGCGGGCATCGCACCCATCCTGAATCTTCAAGGTGGGGCGCGTGCGATCATCAGGGAAAACGGGCAAGAAGTGAAATTGCGGTGTTATCTCGCCCACCCATATCTTCGCATCATCGTTGCGAGTGGCGGGATCAAGCCGCTCGGGGGCGCAGAAAGCGGAAGTCTTCTCAACGGCAGGCTCACCACCGCCGTCCGGCGAAAGGGTCTGGTCTTGCAGTATTTCGGGAATGCGGTGCTTGTGAGAATTCCCCACGACCCAAGCTACACCTTCGAGCGCGGCAATCTCCTGGGGCGCCCGCTGGGCGTAACAGCCGGTCACAAGAATCTTGCAATGGAGGTTCTCGCGGTGAATGCGCCGGATGGTCTGCCGGATTTCCGCATCCGCAGCCGCCGTAACCGTGCAGGTGTTGAGGATGGCGATGTCGCCGTGAGCGAAAACCGGCGCCTCGACCAGGCCTGACTCGAGCAACTGCCGCTTGAGCGCCGCGCCATCGGCTTGGCTTGCGCGGCAGCCAAAATTGAGCAAAGAAAAGGTTGTCATACGGGCGTTCCCATTTTAGCGTAGGCGGAGAGAACCTTCCAACCAACCTCTTGCCCGGGTCAAAAAGATGGCGCTGCGCAGCCAATATTTTGACAATTGAGTGACTTAACCGGGCACAAGGGTAGCGGAATACGGGTATGCTGAAGGTGCTGGACCTGGATTATTCACGAATTCGGTTTGAGCGTCAGGAGGGCACGGTTTTAACCCCGCCCTCCTGGCCATCGCATTAAATTCATGAATAATCCGCTCTGGCCATTTTCGCTCATCGAGGAAGCAAGCTTGGGAAAAGAAGCGCTCACTGCTTGTGTATTGGCGCTCGTCCTGACTCCGGGGTTATTCAGCAGGAATGCGGCGACCGCCTCCGCCACGCCGCTCGATGTGGGCTATCAGGAGATGTACGATCTTCGTTTTGATCAGGCCCGCAGATCCTTCGAACAGTGGCAGAGGCTGCATCCCGCCGACCCGATGGGGCCTGCGTCCGAAGCGGCCTCTTACCTTTTTTCTGAGTTCAACCGGCTGGACATCCTGCACTCACAGTTTTTCGTGGACAACAAACAATTCAAGGAGCGTCCAAGGCCCGCACCCAATCCAGCCGCGAAACAGGCTTTCGAGAGCGCGATCGGCAGAAGCTTGAGGCTTGCCAACGCGCGTCTGGCTGGCGCCCCGGACGACACCAACGCGCTTCTGGCGAAAGTGCTGGATGACGGATTGCGCGCGGATTATCTGGCTCTTATTGAAGGCCGCAATCTCGCTTCTTTGCGTTATATGAAGCGAGCGGGAACGCTGGCGGATCGATTGCTCAAGACGGACCCAAGCTGCTACGATGCTTATCTAGCGACGGGCGCCGAAAATTACCTTCTCAGCCTTAACCCGGCGCCCGTGCGCTGGATGCTCAGGCTTTACGGTGTGGAATCAGACAAAGCGCGCGGGATTCAGGAGTTGCAACTCACCGCCGAAAAGGGACATTACCTCCGTCCCTATGCGCGGCTGCTGCTTGCGGTTGTGGCTCTGCGCGATAAGAACCGCAGCCAGGCTATGGCATTGCTCGAAGGGCTTGCCCGCGACTTCCCTGACAACCCATTGTATGCCCAAGAATTGGCCCTGCTGCAATGAAACCAGGAAAAGGCCGTCCGCGATGGTAGCGCAGCGTTATATAATGCTGCGGTTTTGGCGTGTGGGAGTTTGCTCCCGCTCGAGTAGTGTCTCAGTGTCGGGCCGGAACGAGTGTAGCGCCAGGCTTCAGCCTGGCACATGCCGCCCTAAAGGGCGGCGCTACGCCTGAAACTGAGCCCCTACCCCCGCTCCGTAGCGGCGTTATTTTTGTAGGGCATTCTATGAAGATCGCAAGCGTCGCTACCGCGTTTCCCAAACACTACTACAGCCAGGACGCGCTCATTAATGCGCTCAAGCTGCGCTGGGGAAGCAAGCTGGCGCATCCTCAACTGCTTGACCGGCTGCGGACACGCGGCGGGGTTGACGGCCGGTATCTCGCTCTCCCGATGGACGCCTATGACCGCATTGGCGGCTGGGGCGACGCCAATACGGCGTGGATTGAATGCGCTCAGGAATTGGGGAAGCAGGCCCTCTGCCGGGCGCTCGCGCAAGCGGGACTTTCGGCGCGCGATATCCACGCGCTCTTTACCGTTTCAATCACCGGGATCGCCAACCCCTCGCTCGACGCGCGATTGGTCAACCGCATGGGACTTTCGCCGCACGTCAAGCGCGTGCCGGTTTTCGGACTGGGCTGTGTGGCGGGCGCGGCGGGCATTGCGCGCGCCGCCGATTACGTGAAGGCGTATCCCGGCCAGGTGGCCGCCCTGCTCTCGGTCGAGCTGTGCTCGCTCACCCTTATGCTGAAGGATTTGTCCGTAGCCAATGTGATTTCTTCCGTGCTCTTCGGCGATGGCGCCGCCGCGGTTCTGGTAACGGGCGATGACAGAGTGGCGGATGGGCCGGAGGTGGTGGCGACGCGGTCCGTCTTTTATCCTGACTCGGAGTACGTCATGGGTTGGGATATTTGCAATGACGGTTTTAAGATTGTGCTTTCCGCCGACGTGCCGCTGATGGTGCAGCGTTATCTGGCGAATGACGTGAATGCCTTCCTCGCCGATCAGGGTCTCACGAAGGCGCAGATTGGCGCATGGATTCTCCACACCGGCGGCCCGAAGGTGCTCGAGGCCACGTCCGCCGCGCTGGCGCTTCCTGACGGCGCGCTCGACGCCTCGTGGCAATGCCTGCGGAAAACGGGCAATTTATCGTCGGCGTCGGTTCTGGCCGTTCTTGAGGAAGTGATAAAGCATCGCCGCCCGGAACCCGGAACATGGAGCCTGCTGGCCGCGATGGGACCCGGCTTCTGCTCAGAGTTAGTCTTATTGAGATGGTAGGGCATGAACCCGCAATCACTGAAAACGGACGTCCTGGTTGCCGGCGGCGGTCCCGCGGGTCTCGCAGCGGCGATTGCGCTTCGCCAGAAAGGGTTCGAGGTTGCCATCGCCGATCCAGCCCATCCCCCCATCGACAAAGCCTGCGGAGAAGGCGTGATGCCGGAGGGCGTGCGCGCACTGAAGGCGCTGGGCGTTGCGATTGACCCCCGCGCTTCATTTCCTCTAAAGGGAATTCGTTTTCTAAGCGGCGCCGTCTCTACCGAGGCTGCCTTCCCTTGCGGCCGCGGCGCCGGCATCCGGCGAACGGCGCTTCATCAAGCCCTGCTCGGGCGCGCTGCGGAAGCGGGTGTTCGAATACTTTGGGGAGCGCAAGTGCGCCCGCCGATGGAAACCGGCGGAGAAGGCGAGCCGGTATCCATCGACGGGCGCCCCGCGCAGTATGGCTGGCTCATCGGCGCCGATGGGCAGAATTCGCCAGTGCGGCGATGGGCGGGGCTCGATCAGGCGCGCCGGGTTTCAACCCGTTTTGGCTTCCGGCGGCATTTTCAGGCGGAGCCTTGGTCGGACTCGGTGGAAGTTTACTGGGGCGGACAAGCCTCGGTGGGCCAGCTTTTCGTCACCCCGGTGGGTCCTGCCGAGGTGTGTGTGGCCCTGCTCTCCAGGAATCCGCAGCCGCGCCTTCAGGACCAGCTTCCATTTTTCCCCGACGTTGCCCGCCGCCTGAAAAATGCCAAGCCCACCTCGGCGGAACGAGGAGGAGTCACCGTTAGCCGCAGCCTTCACGCCGTATGCCGCGGCCGCGTTGCATTGGTGGGCGATGCTTCCGGGTCCGTGGACGCCATCACCGGGGACGGCCTGTGCTTGGCCTTCCAGCAGGCCGTGGCCCTCGCGGCGGCGATCGCACAAAATAACCTTGCGCTCTATCAGGCGGCGCACCGGCGGATCACCAGAATGCCCGCGCTCATGGCCAGGCTGATGCTCGCGCTCGACCGTCATCCGGGGCTTCAGCGCCGGGCGCTCCGTGGGCTTGCGATGGAGCCGTGGATGTTCTCCAGGCTCCTGGCCGTGCACCTCGGCGCCGCGCCACCCGCGGCCTTCGGCGTGCGCGGAGTGGTAACGCTCGGCTGGCGCTTGCTCACCGCGTGAAAAGACGTCCCATTTATCCCATTTGTCTCAAAATTCTCAGAGTGATGTGCTAGGCTTTGGTGGGGCGCTGTAGCGGCGGCCTCTGGCCGCCGGTCTTTACTCTTTGAAGCCCGGCGG
>JBOGJY010000210.1:0-4427 GCA_050745325.1 Terriglobia bacterium | reverse complement strand
ATGTCCCAGCCGGGTGTCGCCCCCATCATGAACTATCTTAATTCCTTGTCTTACGCCCCATTCCGAGGCGGCGATTGCGCCCCAAACGCCTACTACCTGCTCAACAATTACAACCCCGGCTACAACGCCGACGGAACCATCAATACGTCTACCTTCACCGTTCCCCCATCAACGGTTCCGACGATTGCTGACCAGCTCACCAGCCGCGGAATTTCCTGGCGGTACTATGGCGAGGGTTGGAATAGCGCCAACCCGAATTCGGTGTATTGCAACATCTGCAACCCATTCCAGTATTCGACTGCGGTGATGACCAGCGCCTCCGGCCGGGCGCATATTCAAGACGTGACCCAGCTCTACACGGACGTCGCAAACGGCTGGCTGCCCTCAGTCGCTTACATCAAGCCGGACGGATACCTCGATGGCCATCCGGCTTCTTCAAAGATTGAGCTTTTTGAGGGTTTCGTTCAGAAAATTGTGGATAGAGTGAAGGCCGACCCTGAGCTTTGGAAGAGCACGGCTATCTTTATCACTGTCGATGAGGGCGGCGGGTATTACGACTCGGGATATGTGCAGCCCATTGACTTCTTCGGAGATGGAACCCGCATTCCGTTGATTGTGGTCTCGCCATACTCCGAGGGCGGCCGGGTGGTGCACACCTGCGCCGACCACGTCTCGGTGCTGAAGTTCATCGAGCGGAATTGGGACCTGCATCCCGTCTCCGATCGCAGCCGGGATAATTTGCCCAATCCGGTTGCCACGCCGGACAACCCCTATGTGCCTACCAATGGCCCCGCCATTGGCGATCTCATGAGCATGTTCAATTTCCACAGCGGAGATCGTGACCACGATCACGACCATGACCACGGAAATCAGAATTAGCCATTGTTCCTGAGCTACGGGGCAGCAACCATCGTGTCACGCCACTGGCCACGGTTGCTGCCCATTTTTCATGTTTTTATGGCGCGCGCGAGCGGGATGCGCCCAGCCCATCGTTCCGAAAGCTGCAAAAATAGTGTCTCATTTGTCTCAAAATTCTCAGCGCCTTCTGATATCCTGAACTTGGCGCCCGGTGAGGTGGCCCTGTCGAGAAAGATCGGAAAAAATTAGAAAATGGCTCAGAGATCGCGCTCGGCGAAGAAAAATTCGCGGAACGAAGCCTAGCGACACTTTAGAATCAACGTTTCTAATAATTGTAGCGTAGGGTTTTGTGGTTAAAACTCTGCGGTTTTTCGTTGGGACCGCTAAAATGCCGCAGAGTTTCAAAAGCAAAAGTTTGCGCTACGAGGTGGGCGCCCCAAAGATTAGAAAACGACTGGAGAGAATGGCAAAACGCACAAAATTTACGGAACGAAGCCTATTGATGATTGAAAACAAAGGAAAATTAAAATCGTCTTATGGAATCGTGACGGGTTGGCCGGTATCAATGGGTGGGTTTGCGAACCCAAACGTGGACTTCATTCTCCGAGGTCGCTGCCAAATACTTGCCGTCAGGCGAAAAGGCAACCGTCAGCAAGGGCTGCTTGCTTTCCTCAAACGTCCGGACGAGCTTGCCCGTGGCGACTTCCCAAATCCGCGCCGTATTATCTTCTCCCGCCGAGGCGATGAGGCTGCCGTCGGGCGAAAACTCCGCCCAGTGCACGGGGCCGAGGTTGCCGCTAAGCGTCGAAAGCAGCTTCCAATCGGGGACCGACCAAATGCGGACTTTCCCATCTTCGCAGGAAGTCTCAAGCAGCTTGCCATCCCGCGAAAACGTCATGCTCAGCACGGTGCCATGATGGCCGGAGAGTACGCCGGTGAACGCGTGCTGCTTCGCCGATACAATGATAGGATCAGGGCTCGAGTTCGTTTCAATCTGGGCCAGCAGCAGCCAGTGGCCGTCCGGTGAAAAAGCGAAAAGATGAGGTGGATGAGTAAGCTGTGGCAGAGTATAGTTCTGGGCGCGCCCGGTTACAGGATTCCAGAGGGTAAACGCGCCATCTTTGTAAAGCGCCACGCTGGCAATCCGCGGCAGGTAAACGGGCGGCAGAAAGCCGCCTTTCGATCCTACCGCATCCGCTTTTCCAAAAAGCGCGTCTTGGGTGATGTCCCACTGAAAAGCAAGCTCTGGGGTTTGGGCCGGACCGTTCTGCCCCTTTAATTTCACCAACCCGCTGGCAAGAATGAACAGGCGGTCCGGCGAGACGTAGCTGGCCGACTGAAGATCGAGGGCTTCGACGCCATGAATTGACGGATGCAGAGCCTTCAGGCCACGGCCATTCGCAAGATCGAGCAGGATCACGCGCCGCTGTCCCACCACCGCCAGGGTTGACCCGTCCGGGGAGAAGGCGGCATCCGGCGAATAGTTAAGGGCAAGATGGCCATCCACGCGCAGCTCGTTCTGCCAGGCGTAGCTGGGCGGCGCGGCCGGGGCCGCTTGTCCTGATTGTCCTGACTGTATCATTCGCTCTGATTGTAATCTGTGTACGGTTTGTATTGATTGTCCTATAACCAGACGGCCCGCCGGGAGCAGGATCATAAATAGTAGCGCAGACCTCCTTATTTGAGATCTCCGGCCTGCCCCCTCGCAGATTACAGGCCGCGGACCTGAAAAGCGCAGGTCCGCTCTACGCGCTGGCTGGAGGAATCGCATCCTAAACAAGCTCTCGTCTGGCAATCCGCTGGACCAATTCGCGGTCGGCTTCGAGGAACGCATATTCGGGAAGCCTGGCTCGCGGAACCCATTCGATCGCCTCAAACACCCGGTTTTGAACCGTTCCCTGATATGAGGGAACGTGGAAGAATACCACTTCCACGTACCGGTCGGGATAACGATGCCGCAGGCGGAAGACTTCATCGCCGGCCTCGGCTTGAATGGCCAGCTCTTCGGCTAGCTCCCGGACCAGGGATGTTTTCAAACCTTCACCGTCCTTTACCTTTCCGCCCGGAAACTCCCATTGCATTCCGTAAGGGTCCGTATGATGGCGCTGGCATATGAGCGCCGCGTCATTCGCTATCAGAATTCCGGCTGACACCAGGATGGGTTTCTGATTTTCCATGGAAAGGTTCATTGTAGCAAACGCAGGACGCGCGCCAGCCGAAGTTTGTCACGGCGGACCGGCTTTTATCCTGGTTGAAAGTTGCATTTTACAATATCGCTTGCATTGTGCAAGTCAGCTTGATAATGTCTCGAATGTGCCTGGGAGGGTCAAATCAAAACACCGGTCCGGCTGTCCGGTGAGTATTTCCCTTGAGACGTTTGGAGATCGCTGGTCGCTGCTGATCATCCGCGACCTGATGGTTCGCGGGTTTCGTGCATTCAAGGAATTTCAGGAATCGGGCGAAGGGATTGCCACCAACATCCTGGCGGACCGTCTGCGGAAGCTCGAAGCGGCGCGGATCATCACCGCGGAGGTCGATGAGACCGATAGACGAAGGGTGAACTACCGGCTGACGGAGAAAGGGATTGACCTCGCGCCGGTGCTCTTGGAGTTGCTCATTTGGAGCGCCCGGCACGAGGAGACGGCGGCGCCCTGCGTTCTCATGGCGAAAATGGAGGCGAACCGCCAACAAGTCCTCGCGGAGGTCCGGCGGCGGTGGCGGGAACGGGACTTGACACCACTGATACCCAGATTTACGGATGGTAGCGCGGGTCGAGATTCAACGCGAACGAGCGGGAGGCCAGCTCTCCTTAGAGTCCGGATATCTTCGCTCCCCATTCGCCGGGGCTGACGTCCCGGACGTGCTGCGAGAAGAGCCAGCGATGGCCCTCGATGTCCTCGACTCCGTATTGCCGTTCGCCATAGATGGTCTCGTGGAGATCCTCCACGATCTTGGCGTTTAACGATTTTGCTCTATGGAAGTGCTCATCAACATCGTCGACAAACACCGTCAGGGACTGGGTCCAGTAACCGAGTTGGCGTGGGCTCCCGCTGCCTGTTCTCGCGCTCCTCAGCATGATCCAGGCGCCGCCAAGACACATCTGCGCGCCTTGAACCGGTCCGCTAGGCTCGCCATAGCGGTAGTGCTCTTTAGAAGCCGAAAGTCCTTGCCAGCCAAGCCAGCGCGTCGGCAACGTTCTCATAAACGAGGTGCGGCAATACCGTATCGGCCGGCACAGAGCGGTTCTTCAGCATGCGCCAATCGTACTACTACACACGGCAAAACGCCACGCGCATAAACGGACTGATCGTTTTTCAGAGAAGGGCAAGAAGCATTGGTTTTTGTGCCGATTTCTCCCGGATCGAATATCATAAACTAACAAGCAAGTAGTGTTATGTCACCGAAGTTCGTTGATAAAGTTCCCCTGTTTCCAGGGGGTCGGGTTCAGAGCCCCGTCAGGGGCGGAAGAATGTAGCCCAGGGCGGAAGCCCTGGGTTCAGGCCCTCACCCCGCCTTCGGCCCCCCTCTCACGCGCGGGCGGGAGAGGGGAAGAGGGGAGAGGGACACCT
>JBOGJY010000209.1:0-4130 GCA_050745325.1 Terriglobia bacterium | reverse complement strand
GCGAATGTTTTTGGCCGCTGCCTTGCTTCCCCCCCCCGCAAGGCAGCGGCCTGTCTCTTGCAACCAAAAGTACAGCTCAAAAAACCAAAACAAGGATGAAAACCAAGATACAAGCGCAGAGTTTTGCCTTTAAAACTCTGCGGCTTTTTGCGTAGCGCCGCCCTTTAGGGCGGCATGTGCCGGTCTGAAGCCCGGCGCTACACCCTTCCGGCCCAAAACTGAGTCACTACCAACACCCTGGACGGGTTGACAGAGAGCATAGTACAACCAATAGGATGGGGAATCACCAGGACAAGCCACGCACGGCTGAATATCCGCAGTTTCATTCCGCGCGCTATGCGCAGAGCCACTTGCTGAAGCTGCTTTCCATCTTATCTGGCGTCTTAGCCTGTTCGTCACTCCTATTCGCTTCATCCGTTGCGGCGCGGGTGAAGTTTCCTGATACTCCCCTTCACACTTATCTTCTTGCAAACGGCCTCCACGTAGTCATGGCGCAGGACCATGAGGCGCCGGTGGTCGACGTAGAGGTCTGGTATCACGTCGGGTCAAGGGATGAGAAGCCTGGCATGACGGGCTTTGCCCACCTTTTTGAACACCTGATGTTTGACGGTACGCGGAACCTGGCGCCGGAAGAATTCTCAAACTACGTTGTGCGCTCGGGAGGCGTTGACAACGCCTATACCACGGTTGACGCAACGGTTTTTTGGGAAACAGCGCCGAGCGTCGATTTGCCTGTTGTGCTGTGGCTGGAAGCGGACCGCATGAGAAACCTCACCATCACGGAAGCCACATTCAGGAACGAAAGGGAAGTGGTGGCTGAGGAAGAGAAACAGAGATTTGGCAATCAGCCTTATGGAAACGTGATGGAGGCGCTGTATCAGAATGCCTTCACGGTTTCTCCCTACCGCCACCGGCCGATCGGAAACATGCGCGATCTCGACCGCGCCACGTTGAGCGACGTGCGGTCGTTTTACGACACCTATTATGTGCCGGAGAACGCGACGGTGGTGATTGTAGGGAATTTTGACGAAAGCCAGGCGGTGAAATGGATCGAGCAATACTTCGCGCCGCTTAAAAACACGGGCTTGCCCATCCCAAGAAATTACCCGCAAGAGCCGCCGCAAACCGCCGGGCGCGTGATCAAGCTAACCCAGCCCGTGGCGCTGCCGGCGTTTGTTGAGGGCTACCACATGCCCGCGGACGGAACGCCCGGCGCTTATCCGCTCGAACTCGCGGCGAAGATTCTCGCCGACGGCGAAAGCTCATGGCTCTATCAGCGGCTGGTCTACCAGAAGCAAATCGCCATGCAGGTGGATAGCGAAGGCGACTTTGCTGAGATGCCAAGCTTGTTTTTCGTTTTTGCGGTGATGAATCTAGGGCACACGCCTGCCGAGGGTGAAGAGGCGGCGGACCGTTTAATCGAGCGATTGAAGGACGGCTTGATTTCTCCCTATGATCTCGACCGCGCGAAGAACGAGGTTTTGCGCGATTACATCCTCAACCGCCAAACCGCGCAAAGCCGGGCCGGCGCCCTCGGCTATGACGCGGTGGCTCTTAAAGATCCGGCGCTGTATAACACGGAAGTGGATCGCCTCCTGCGGCTGAGCGCGGCGGATATCCAGGGCGCGGCCAGGAAATACCTGGTGAAAAGCAATATGACGCTGGTTGAAGTGTATCCGGAGAAAGGGAAGTAGCGTGAGGTTGTAGCGGCGGCGTCCGCGCCACCGAGCTTTATTTTCCATCCTTTCGGCGGCGAGACGCCGCCGCTACAGTGCATATGAGACGCCGCTTGAGAACGCAAGCCATCTTTGTCGTCGCAGCGTGCCTGCTTACCTCGGCATCGCTCGACGCCCGGGATATGCCTCCGCTCGTCCCGCAGCCGGTCCCGGTGGTTGTGCCGGCGCCTGTGGTACAGACTCTCGGCAATGGCATGAAGGTGGTCATGGTTGAAAACCACGCGCTCCCCGTAATCACGCTGAAGCTTGCCATCCGAACGGGCCCGGAAGCTGACCCGCCCGGACTTCCTGGAACAGCTCAGTTTGTAGCTTCATTGCTCAACGAGGGAACGCGGACGCGGAGCGCCCAGGAAATCGCAGGAGCCATAGATGGAATGGGCGGCGCCTTCGATTCTGGCGCGGAGTGGGACGATTCGTGGGCTTCCTTGAGCGTCCTGAGCAACCATGCGCAACTGGCTTTTGATCTGCTCTCGGACATGGTCGTGAACCCGGCTTTCCGGCCCGCCGAGGTGGAGCGGGTGCGCCGCCAGACTCTGTCCGCATTGGAAGTCTTGCGGCGCGATCCTGGTTATCTTGCCGACACGCTTCTTGAGCGCGTGATTTTTGGCGGGACGCCGTATAGCCATGCCAAGGATGGGGTTGAGGAATCCGTGCGGCGGCTGTCACGCGATGATCTGGTGCGGTTTCATAACCGCTACTACCAGCCTTCGAACGCCATTCTCATCGTGGTTGGAGACATTAGCCCCGTAACGGCGTTGGACTTGGCGCGAAACGTGTTTGGGGGGTGGAAGACGAACGCATCGCCGCCTCGTGTGCGGGCGCCCACGCCGGGCGCAATGCCGCAGTCCCGGCGCATAGTTGTGATTGACGATCCCAACGCCGTGCAGACCGAAATCCGCATTGCCAGCCTGGCCGTGAGCCGAGGCAACCCTGAATATGACGCTCTGACCGTGGCAAATCAGGTGCTGGGCGGCCCGGCGGAGAACAGGTTATTCTCAACGCTGAGAAGCCGTCGCGGCCTGGTTTACGGAGCGTCAAGCGACCTCGTGTGCTACCGCAACGCTGGCGCGTGGGAAATCAGAACTTCCACCCGGACCGATGAAACCATCAAGACTACGCGCCTTATCCTGCGCCAAATGAGTGACCTTGAGGATCATTCGATTAACGGCACGGAACTTCAAAACGCCCAGAATTATCTGGTTGGACACATGGCCCTTGATTTCGAAACGTCACAACAAATCGCGGACCACATTCTCAGTCTGATGATTGACGATCTTCCAATGGACATTTGGAATCATAAGGCGGAGAATATTCAAAAGCTTTCGATTGAGGACGTATCCGCAGCGGCGCGGCAATATCTCAATCCCGAGCGTGCGGCGATTGTCCTTGTCGGCAATGCGGCTGGATTCAAAGATGACTTGAAAAGCCTAGGGCCAGCGCGTATTATTCCGCTGACGGACCTAGATCTCACGTCTTCCACACTGGAGCAACCATCCAAAACTACGGTTGGCAAACACTAAGCCATCCATTATCAATGCTGTGTATACTGCATCGGAGGTATTACATGAAGAAATTTATGATGATAACCCTCGCCTGCGTAGCAGCGGCCTGCCTGGCCACATTGGCGATTGCGAGCAGCAATGCTCAGGCGCCGCTAGCCGGGACGTGGCAATGCGTCTCCCACGGTGGTGAGCAGGATCCTATGAACTTCACGCTTACTTTTCAGCAAGACGGTCAAAGTGTGAATGGGCATGTTTCCTCACCCCTTGGAGAAGCGGACTTCGCTTCTGGCAGCTTCAAACAAAACCATCTTCACTTTGTTATCCAGGGCGATAGCGACAGTTACGAACTGAACGCCGACTACAAAGACGGCAAACTGACTGGCACTTGGGCCACCACCGTCTCCGGCCACAAGGGAACCTGGGAAGGGCAGAAATCACCCGAAAGCAAGCCGTAAACATCGAATGGCGGCCGGTTCAGGGGCGCCAAATGCGGCGTTACGCAACGTCTGATAAGGCATAACCCCGTTACCGCAGATTCTGGCGTCCTCGCAGTAGTGTCCCCTGCCGATGATCCATGTGGAGGTGGAACATGGACTCGCTAAACCTGAACGTTATTCCCAAAGACAACCCGGAAGAGATGGACAAGCTGCGCGCGGCGGGCGTGGGCAGGCACAGGCAGAGCGTGGTGAGCATCCCGTTCACTAAGGCGGAAATCGGCGAACTGACGCGGCTGCTTGAAGCCGTGGCCATTGATGACAAGTGCTATAGCCGCGTGGCCGAGGCGGTGATTCTCCGGGAGAAAATCAGCAAGCGATACTTTGCGGCGAGATGAGGGTAAGAGATGTCTCCACAGCGGAAAGCGGATAAAAACGGGCAGGAGCACGCGGCGCGG
>JBOGJY010000208.1:0-1869 GCA_050745325.1 Terriglobia bacterium | reverse complement strand
GGCGATAGCGGCCCGGCGGCTGAAGATCCGGAAGACGCCGCATATTATTGGAAGGAACACCTCAAAGTTTTTAATCTGGGCGTGGACGGTTGGTGGGCCGACGAGGGTGACTGGCTGGACGACGTCTCCTGCCTCGTGCGGAACCGGATGTATTGGGAAGGCTCACAGCTAGCGCGCCCGAACGTCCGGCCCTATACCCTCAACCGCAATGGGTATGCGGGAATCCAGCGTTATGGCTGGGTCTGGTCGGGCGACATTACGTCTACGTGGGAGACGCTTCGTAACCAAATCGCCACCGGGATCAACACCGGCCTGAGTGGAATGCCGTATTGGGGGACGGATACGGGCGGCTTCGCTACCACGCCGGAGCTGACGGGCGAGCTGTACGTGCGCTGGTTTCAATTCAGCGCATTTTGCCCGCTCTTCCGGTCGCACGGAAGGACGTGGAAGCTGCGGCTCCCGTGGGGCTGGGATACCGGCAGCTACGGCCCCATTGAAGGCCCGAAGCAATCGCTGCCTCCGATTGAGGACCTCCACAATCCAAACGTGGAGCCAATTTGCCGCAAGGTTCTGGACCTCCGCTATCGTCTCTTGCCTTACTTATATACGGCGGTGCGTGAAGCTCACGATAAGGGCCTTCCCATCATGCGCGCTTTATGGGTACATTATCCGGAGGACTCCCGCGCCGTTCGATGCCGCGACGAGTACCTGTGGGGGTCCAGCCTTCTTATTGCTCCTGTGGTTGAACAAGGAGCGAAGCTGCGCCAAGTTTATTTGCCTCGCGGAAGTTGGTACGACTTCTGGACCGAAGAAAAAATAGAGGGTGGCCGGGAAATTACCCGGACGGTTGATTTGGCGGCCATCCCTGTCTACGTCCGGGCTGGCTCCATCCTGCCGATGGGTCCCGTAAAACAATTCACTACGGAGGAACCCCATCGGGTCATGACCCTTGCCGTTTATCCAGGCTTAAACGCTCAGTCAGAAATTTACGAAGATGACGGGGTCAGTTTCGATTTTCGCCAGGGAGCGTTTACGCGCACCCGATGCGCCTGGCGCGACCATGATCGCGAGCTTGCTTTGACCCTTGCGGCAGAGGGAAACGGTGGCCGCCATCCAACCCGGCAATTTGAAGTGAGGGTGGTTCCTGAGTCTGCGACGCGGCTTCTGACGTTTCACGGGAAACCTGTAACCGCGAAGCTCTAGCGTACTGAGTCAGAAGTTCGTTGAACAAATGATCTCCGGGTCGCTGTCATTCCGAGGGCCGATGTTTTTGATCGGCCCGAGGAATCTGCTTTGTTTTCAATCTGCTGATTACAAGCAGATTCCTCGCTGCGCTCGGAATGACAGTTGCGCTTATGCAGCGAATTTATGACTCAGGACACTAGCGCCTAGTTGCAGAAATGAACGGGCAAAAACCGTCCCATTTATCTCGTTTGTCTCAAAATTCTCAATGTCTTGTGATAGGCTTTGGTGGGGCGCTGCTTTTCTAATTTTGGATTTCAGATTTCCGGTATTGGAAAAGCCGCAGCGTCACACGGCGAAGAACACAAAAATTCACGGAACGAAGCCTAGCGAGTCTTTAGAATCAACGTTTCTAATAATTGTAGCGCAGAGTTTTGCGGTTAAAACTCTGCGGCTTTTGGTTGGGACCGCTGAAATGCCGCAGAGTTACAAAACAACTCTGATCACATAAGGTCGTCGGCTCCTGAACTCCGGGGTTAGATTGGGGGTAGCAGGACAAACCAATCCATCGAAGAAAAGGAGCCGAGACATGTTGATTATAGGCTGTGATTTTCATTCTCGATATCAGCGAATTGCGATGCTGGACCCGGAGACCGGGGAAGTTGAAGAACGGGGGCTGGATCACAC
>JBOGJY010000207.1:0-7060 GCA_050745325.1 Terriglobia bacterium | reverse complement strand
CACGTGGACTCGCACAGTGAGAAACGGTTGAACGGTGAACCGGTTCCAGCGCATCGGCTGCTTCTTGACCATCCGTTTGGCGATGACCTCGTTGACCGTGGACTCAACCCAGGCCGTCGAAATCGGCTGATCGGCCCGATAGCGCTTGCCGTAATTCCGGGTAGCGTAACAAATTGTCCGATAGTGGCCGCTACCCGAATGTGTTGCCATTAAGTGATAACATGGTGAGCATGTTCGGCCTGAAAACAAGGGGCAAAGACCCCACGGACGATAGGTGCTCGTTCTGCAGCAAGCCCCGGAATAAGGTGAGGAACCTCATAGCCAACCCCTCTGGTACAGCATACATCTGTAATGAATGCATTGAAATGTGCATCCCCGTGCTCGAAAAAAATCAAGAGACTAAAACTCCCAAATAGCCCACTGCCCCGTTTTTGACCGTCTGGACAGCAGTGAGGATGGTGCGTATTCTCTAAGCGTAAGCTCATGAATCGTACCGCCGATGTCCTTAAAATATGGCTGACCATGTCACCGGTTCGCTGCGATCCCAGAGCCTGCGGTAGAGCTTACCTCTGCCGTTGTGCCTGCTTTGGCGGATTCGGATCGAGAATCTTTTAGCATCTGCTGAATCTCTTGTTGAAAAAAGGTCACGGGCCGCGTGCCTATAATCAAGAGCCCGTCAACCCATTCTCCTTTAGTACGGCCTATCACAAACTTCCGCGTTGCACGAATGCCGAGAGCCGCTGCGGCGTGCTGATCGGCCTCAATCTGTTTCCGGTACTTACCCTTGCTTATGCAGGTTTGGAATTTATGTAAGTCGAGCCCAAGTTCCGTAGCGTCTTTGAGCAAAGCGCCTGTCGTTGGAGCCGTCTGGTCTCCGAGTACAGCATTACGGAACTGCCAGAACTTGCTCTGATCGCCTGCGCACCGCGCCGCCTCTGCGGCTAACGCCGCGTAATGATGCATCGGCAACGGCAGATCGCTTGCGAAGAATCGAACTTTGCCGGTGTCAATGTAATTTTTCTTGAGCTCGACAAAGGTGCTGCTCTCGAAACCCCGGCGGAAGGGACATTGCAGATCCGTGAATTCGACCCTCGTTACCGGTGCAGCGACACTGCCAAGCGTGTGCCAACCGGGGTCGATCCGCATTCTAACCGGCTGAGGAGCACTCACACGTCCGGCTTGGGTTCCCGGCGCCGCGCCCATTTCTAACAGGAGCCGAATCGCACGAAGTTCGTTCAAGATTGCGGTGCCCTGCGCCTCGGTCATCGGTGTATTGGCGGCGGTCCCTGGCCTGGGCTGGTTTGTGGACCTCGCCGCTGTCCCCCCACACTGCACCCCCTGCAATTGTCGCTGGGAGCGCGGCTTTGGGGTTCCATATAGCCACCCTGCTGTAATCGCCGTGACAAGGGCCGCCATACCGCATCGCCACCGACGGCGCTCTTTTGACCCGGGGCTCGTTCTATAAGTGCCCACGGTCAATTCACGAAACGATTTGCCGATGCCTGTCCTTCTCTGCAGCGCGCCTTTCATACCACGCCCTCTTTTTGTACTTGCTACACAGAATTCCCCCCGTGACCAGGGTTTCCGATAATATGGGTCAATCGTAAAGTGCTCCACTCCAGCTATTGGCATTGGCCGTTACCGGGCTGGCAATCGTCGCTGCAGCACTGCCAATTGTCGGTGCAGGGGTCCCCAGATGCCCCGCACGCTCCCCCGTTCACTTGTACAGATCCGTTGGCTACTGGGACATCTCCATAAGTGGGATCCACATTGTAGACTATAATTGAGTCCGTTCCTTCCGTTCCTGCTGGAGCCTGAAATGACCAATAGCATTGACTAGCGTCACAACTTTCAGCAGAATACGGCCCATCGTAAGATTGATTGTTAGGATCCCATATCCCAAGTTGAGGCATGTGCTGCGAGGCGTTAATGCCGTCGTTTCCTATGCTAATGGCTATGAGCCCGTTTGAATCATTTTGGTCAAGATTGCCGCTAACATACACCGTGTTTTGAAGCTGGACTGATCCTGCTCCGACAATTCCTAAGCGGTTGTCCTGCTCTACATTCCCGGCAATGCCAACATAAATGCCAATCGGAATGTACCCTATAGATGGCGTGTCCGCCGAAATCGATGTGCCATCGGGGGAAATCGAATACGCGTTGGTTACTCCCTGAATCGTGCCGTTTTCATCGATATACTGGGCCTGAGGCATGCCGTAAGTGGCAACAAACGCTCCTTGAGAGGCACCGGAGGCACTCACGGTGCTTGGTAGGCTCGAGAGATCGATTGGTATTGGAGTGAGACTGAGCGCGCCCCCCCACAATTAGTTTCTCTTGACACACCAATTCCACGGTGTCCAACAGTCCTACATCGATTTGTAGCGATTGACCGGCACAGCCCGGAAGGGGCGCTGGACTAACCCAAGTGAATTTCCACGTCGCTGGTGCTCTTCTACCTAGCTCTACAGCCAACCCGTTCCCTAGGGTTGTGTCGCTAAATGGATTGGCGTTTCCATCAGCATCAGGATCATCCTCAACCTATTGGCCACTGAAGCTGATGTTTCCTATAGCACCTACAAGCCCGCTTACTTCTTGGAAGAGAGTCTCCACGTAAAAACCACCGCCGGGAGTTGGCAGGGGTAATGGGGCTGAGCCCGGCCCACAAGCAGCTATGAACGCGGCTATTAAGAGCGCGGGGTAACGGACTAAGCGATAGAGCTTCATCGCACCCTTCTCAACATTTACATGTCCAGTCGGTCCAAACTTCTGTTTGCAAGAAGGACCATGTCTATCGACGTCATCTGGGCAAGCCGGTGATTGACGCTTTCAAACAGTTGTTTAGTTTTGCGATTCGTAAAGAGTACCGCGCGAACAGTGGAAGTTCTGGACATCAAACTGTGTTGTAACTGAGCCACCCGATGTTGCCGGTAATGCACTTCCCATTCGCGGATCTGTTTTTTGGCGTAAGTCTTGGCTCGGGCGAGTCCGCCCATACGGGCGAACTCCCTGACGGTCAATGGCTTCTTGCCCATGCGCCAAGGGTAGCATGGGCTTAAGGATTGCTGTCAAGCCATAAGTTACATGCAAGTTATGTCTGATACGCTTGATTATGTTAACCATAGGGCATGAATTGACTTTTGGTCGTATTTCATCTAGATTGCATCTAGATAAATGAGCAAGGGTAAACATTATGAAAACAATCGGACTGTTTAAGGCGAAGCAGCGTCTGTCAGAACTCGTTGAGGAAGCGGGACGCGGCCAGCCCGTCGGTATCACGTGCCGCGGTGTGCTTAAGGCGGTTCTGATTCCCGCGCCGTGCAAACCCAAGCGGCCGTTGGCGGAGGTCTTTGGGTCGCTGCAAGGCAGCATGGAGCTGCCCAAGGGACTGAGTGTAAAGGGCTTGATTGAGGAAGGCAGACGATTGTGAAGGACTTTGTTCTGGACGCTTCGGTGGCTTTGGGCTGGCTGGTTGATGACCCGCCTTCAGGGTATGCGGGCCGCGTCCAAAAACTGATGTTGGACGGTGCCCGGCCGGTGGTACCGGTTCATTGGCATCTGGAGATTGCCAATGCGCTTCTTACTGCAGGGCGCCGGAAGGCATTGCGCCGTGAAACGGCCGAAGTCCTCACCGACATCGGAGACCTCCTATCCTTCATTGAAACAGATGATCTGCCGGACGACGTCGGCACGCTGGTCAGCACGGGCCAGCGCCAGCAGCTCACCGCATACGATGCTGCCTACGTTACGCTGGCTGCCCGCCGTAATCTGCCCCTCGCTACTCAAGATACCGCCATGGTATCGGCAGCCCGCAGCCTCAAGATTCCAATTGTGCGCTGAAAAGCGCGGGGTCGGCATGCAGGAACTCCAATTTAACCATGGCCTATCCCGCAAAGGGCGGCGATGAAAAGATAGGGAATTTCCGCGATTTTTTAACGCAGTTGCACATCGACATGGCCAACAAGCTATAGAGGCCGTCCTAACTTTTAATGAATCGGGGCCAAAAACTACACATCCCAAAGATATGGGTATTCTTGGTTCGAGAGCGTTTCGGAGAGCGGCATGAATCCGCGTTGGAGCTTGGGGTTTTTGAGTTTATCCGCATCCAGCTTCTGCCCCCAAGAGCTTGCCCAGGATTCGACCTGATCCGGCGAGCCGAACGCATGATGAACAAGAGCCATAAGGTGCGATTTGCCGCTTCCGCGTTGCCCCATCATTACGATTGGCTTGCCTGCAGCCGCCGCCGATACGGCATCGAGCGCACGGCGAACGTCCCAGGTCGGATAGGTGATATCGAGAAGTTCGACAGCCGCCTTGCGCTGGGTCCAGCCGGTATTTTGACGGTTGGACAGCTCAATGGCAGTTGCTCGCATATACTGAGTTTGGAATTCCGGCCGAAGTTGTAGCGCTAGCATTCTTGATCCCACCTTTATCTGGCCTTGCCTGTCATCGTTTCCTGCTGCTCGGCAATGTATTTCTCCGCCGCATCACGCACCACCCATGCCAACGAGACTTTCTTCTGTCTCGCGAGATCTTCGAGGGTCTCGTAAATTTCGTGCGGAAAACTGATCGATGCACGCACTAAGGTTTTGCTGTGCGCCTTCGCTCCCTTTCCATTTTTCCGATTCATGTTGTGTGCCTTCCTGCGGTCCTCACCACTTTACACCACGGCGGTGAGGAAAAGGCAAGTTCTCCGTATCCGTGGAAGGCCAGGTTTTCATCCCCTCTTTCCCTGATAGGAGAACAAGGGGCTTTTGGGGCGGCCCGCCCGCAGCGGTCAAGGGCGCGCCCCGGTTGCGCGCAGCGCAGAGAAGACTCGAAAATGTCGGGGCGTTCATCTCGACTCCTTGACGGCGAGGATGATTGCGAATGACTTACCGATCCCGGCCGTTTATCTCTTGCTCAAGAGCCTTGAGACGCGAAACTATCTTGTCGAATCGCGGCGGCTCAAGGTCGAACATTCTGTCTTTGACCATTTGTCCAAAGTCGGCCTTCAGGGCATCGAGAAGTGGGCCATCGGGGACTAACCGCATTTTCGCCTCCAGGCACGCATCGTAATTCGCCGTGGCCGTGTAGAAAAACACTTTCTTATGCTTCACGACCTCCGCAAGCAATTCACGAGCGGACAACGATCTCTTTCCAATTTCATGATCAGCCAGGGCGGCCAGGTCGGACCAGTGACGAGACATGCGACTGGCATCCAGTCTCGGCTCCGATCGATGGCACTCGACATGAATCAGTGTGGCCTTTTCCCAGAACGTCCGCACAGGGGAAAGAACCCGCACCCTCGCAGACGGGAATTTCAGTTCCTTAATCTCTTCGGCAATGTAGGGCCGAATGGAATGCTCTTCATTCGGCTCGGTTACGTTGCGCCCACCGAATTCAAGCAACACGTTCTCGCGCTCCCCGTAAACGGAGGGATAGTAGATGCGCATGGTCTCTCCGTCGTCCGAGAGTTCGATCCGCTTTTCCTGTGTGGCAAAGGGCGCGAGAAGATTCTCGAAATACGGCAGCATAACATCGTGTGTGTGTGCCTTGACGTGTGCTCTCAGCGTTTCGCTGAATTTCTTTTGCGCCGTCTTGGAGAGACCGGGCGCAAATGGGTCGATGCCCGCATCGAGGGCTCGATAGTCTATCGTGACATCCACGTCTTCGGAAAAGCGTCTAATCGCGTCAAACACCTTGGACAACGAAGTACCTCCCTTGAACGCCATGGGGAGGCAGCGCGGCATGCCAAAGAGATTCTGGAGCACCCAACAGATCCAAACATCTTTTTCCAGGTGCTCCGGCCGGCGGCCGAGCTGAGCCGCGCACGTTTGAAATATGCTGGCCTGCTCATCGGGTGAAAGAAGGAGAAATGTTTCAGACACTCGATCCACCTTGTTCATACCGGCGCAAGGTTTCGGCCATCCAAGCGGGCATTGACCGAGTTTCTGCTTTCAATTCTTGAAAGGCTTCTGGCGACAATTTCTCGCGAATGGTCTCGATGACACGGGGCGTGACATGCTCCTTGCCCAGGTACCAGAGCGCGGTCAGGGCAAGACCGGAAGGCTGGCCCGCGAGCGCCAGCTTGCGTGACGGCACATGCTTAAACACCAGTTGGAGATTGCCGACCTTGAGCTTCCGGCCAGGACCGCTCGTATAGAAAACGGAGTGCATCGGCATCTGCGTCGTCAGGCCGAGCACGCGAGCGGCTTCCGCGCCTTGGACCTGCATCGTTTCTCCGTGAGCACTCGCAATCGCCTGAGCAACCTTTGCCGGTTCCGGCGTGACTGGACCGACATACTTGCTTGTCTTCGGCCGCACGAAAACCCCATGTGCCAGGCGTGCGATTTGCCCATGCTTGACCATCCGCGACAGGGCCTGATCCACAGCCGCTCGCCTTCCCGCTCCAGTAAATTGCGTTGAAGTGAAGGGCTCGCCGAGTGGGATGTTTTCAATCTGTGTGCGAATAGCTTTGGTAGTGGACATGTTGCACCTCTCTCAGACCTCCGTATATGTCAGAAAAACTATACGTTAATCTGACAAGCTTGTCAAGTTCCAGGCGCGGGACGATCGTCGCCATGATTCTTCTTCATGGCTCCCGGCTTGTGGCGATTGGTCTCGCTGTAGGGCTGGCGACCTCGTTCGCCGCCACACGGCTGATCGCCAGCTTCTTTATGGCGTCAAGCCCACGGATCCGCTCACCTACGTGGTGGTGGTGCTGGCGCTGGTTGCCGTGGGATTAACGGCCGCGCTGTTACCTGCCCGCTGGGCTGCGCGAATCGATCCCCTGATCGCCCTGCGGTCCGAATAGGGCCTTAAGGAAATAGGAGACCAGGAAAAACCAAGTGCTGAGCGGCTCGGAACGCGCCACCCGCACAGGTCCGCACTACCCTTCGCCACCCGTGAGGGTCGTGTGGGCATCCTGCAAGGGTTGCCCAATGCCCCGCTAACGCGATCTCGGAATCGCCGTGCCCCACCAACAATGCGTCCACGCCTTCGGAAATCGGGCGAGATATGCCGTCTCCATCCGCTCGATCTCGAATCCGCCTTGGGTGATGAGGGCCGGAATGTCTCGTGT
>JBOGJY010000206.1:0-5638 GCA_050745325.1 Terriglobia bacterium | reverse complement strand
CCTTATAGATGCGCTACCTACTGGGGTTCCAGGCAACGTTCAACCCGGGATGGCTGCGAAAGCTAAACGTCGGGTGGGGGACAGGGATCACGCGCACACCGAAAGGGTCTTCCGAGGTTTGAACGCTCGGGTCAGTCCTGGGGGCCGTCGCTACAGCGCCTTTTCCGGCGTTGTCACACAGGCTCTTTGGCCGCAAGACAGAATCCGTGGCCATGACAATTTCCTGAAATCTTGCCAAAAACAAGGATTTACGACCTTGCAACACAGAGCAGAATCCCGGTTTAAGCCTTGCGGGCACGCCGCTTCAAAGCAATCACCCCAATGCCGAGCATTCCGGTGCCGAGCAGGATAAGGCTTGCCGGCTCCGGCGTGAAGGCCGTGGCGGTCCCGCTGAAATCATATTCAATGTAAGCAAATCCAGCAGCGGGCGAACTAGGGGAACACGACGTGACATTGGGGGCGCCACAGGTTTCCAGATCAATTAGGCCCAACGTGCCACTTCCGCTGATCAGGAAGTTGACCATCGGGTTCCCTGAAAAATTAACACCGCTCCACAAAGTGAATTCGCCCGAAACGTTTGTGGGGGCCGACGGGCTGGAACCAACTGGAACTGGCGCCGTTGGGAGGTCGCCCGAAAGGGTGAGGGTCCCATCGATAGAATTAAATGCGACGCCGTTAAACATAGCAGAGTCTAGGTACATGCAACAATCCAGGTTAGAGATGCTGAGGTTAAGGACGAATATTCCACCCGGTGCTGGCGCGTTCCCAAAGTTGTAGTGAGACGGAGCTTGGTGGTCTATAAATAGGCCCTCACCACCGGATAAGTAATAACCGATATATCCGCTAGAATCCGTTGAAACTGACCCCCTGAATGGAATTGAAGTGGCCAGGGCTGTTGCAGAAAGCAGAGAAAATGCGAAACAAAGAATAGCGATGCGGAAAAGCCATGATCCAGTTTTCATGATACCCCCTTTTATTTATAAAATGTGCTCCTTGCCACTGCCGGGGCGGCGTCCCTGGGCAAGTGGAAAGTGAGGTACGCCTGTGAATCATCTTACTCCGCTTTCCTTATGGCAATTGCGCTTTTTTCGGCCTTTTCCCCCAAGATGCCTTTCAGCGCGCAGGGGAGGTGGCTGGGTAGCGGATTTTCTCTTTCCAGAAGCTCTGCGGCGTCTCACGGGGCAATGTCACAAGCCGCGGAGTTAAAAAACAACTCCGCGCTACCCCTCGCAGACATCATAAAGACGATGTCTGATGCCAGCCAGGGGCTCTTGCCGACACGCCGCAGAATCTCAAAGGCAGAGACCCTGCGCTGCAACCCTCGACCCCTGACTCTCGTCCCTTGACCCTAGTCTTTCTACTTCTTCTTTTCCGCCGCCCAAAGCGCGGTGGAGAGCGCCCGCCCGCAGAACGGACAATAGTTGATTCCGATATACGAATAGCCGCGCGCCGAAGCTGCCCGGACGAAGTATTCGGTTTCGATATCATTCACGATCCGCCCGTCGTTAATGCGGTGCTTGGCGCCGTAAAACATGGCGCCATCATCAACCCAATTGCGTAGTTCGTCGCAACAGAACATTAATAAGGTCTCCTTGCCTGAGTGTGAGCGGCATTTATATCACATTTCTCCGCCCGGCAAAACGCCTTGTAGCGCACGGCATCTCGCCAGCCAAAACCGCCGGGACGGCGGCTCTAGTGTGTAACGTCACCTGCGAGACACGGCGCCAGTCTGGGACTTGAGTTTTGCCCGGTTTTCTGCCAACTTACGGGGAGGGACATCAGCCTTGTGAATCCAATGGATTGCGTTGACTTGGCTTTCAAGCAAACTATAGAATAAGAGTTCTGGTGGGTCCTAGGAAGGGGAAAGGAGAACGGGGAATGTCGGTTGAGGAGAACTCTGCTCCTTCGTATGACGGTGACGTTGGGCAACCCGGCGCCGGAAGCGACTCCGTAGAGGGCGGGGAGGATCTCTTCGCCGGAATGCAGGATATGTCCGAGATGGCCGAGGGTAAGATCATCCAAGGCCGCGTGCTGAATATTACAGACGACGAAGTGCTGGTGGACATCGGACAGAAGAGTGAGGGCGCCATTCCGCGGGCTGAATTTCTGGCCGAGGATGGCTCTCTGACGGTCCGCCCCGGCGACTTAGTGGATGTTCAGATTGAGAGTTACGATGAGAACGAAGGCGCCTTTACCGTTTCTCACAAAAAAGTCGCCCACTTGCGGGCTTGGGACGATATTGAGAGGGCCTTCCGTGATCAGACGGTCGTCAAAGGCCGGGTGATCGAGCGCACTAAAGGCGGCTTGATTGTGGATTTGGGCGTGCGCGCCTTCCTGCCGGGTTCCCAGGCGGATGTGCGTCCCTTACGCAACCTGGATTCGTTGATCGGGCAGGAAATCCGCTGCAAGGTCATCAAGCTCAATAAGGCGCGCAACAACCTCGTGGTCAGCCGGAAGGTGGTGCTGGAAGAGGAGTTAAATCAAAAGAAAACGGAGCTTCTCAACACCCTCAAGGAAGGCGCGGAGCTCAACGGCCGGGTGAAAAATATCACCGATTACGGCGCTTTTGTCGACCTGGGCGGTATGGATGGCCTGCTCCATATTACGGACCTTTGCTGGGGTCGCGTGGCGCACGCCTCTGAGGTGGTGCAGGTGGGCCAGGAGATCAAGGTCAAGGTGCTGAAATATGACCCTGTAAAAGGCCGCGTTTCGCTGGGCCTGAAACAGCTTGCGCCCGATCCCTGGGAGCAGATCGCCGCGCGATATGAAATCGGCCAGCACCTTAACGGCCGCGTGGTGAGCATCACGGACTACGGCGCTTTTGTGGAAATTGAACCCGGAGTAGAGGGTTTAGTGCACGTTTCCGAGATGGCGTGGAGCCGCCGGATGAAGCATCCTTCGAAGATTGTCAAGGTGGGTGACGCCGTCTCGGTGCGGGTCCTTGAGTTGAACGGCGGCCAGCGGCGGATTTCCCTGAGCCTCCGGCAAACGCTTCCCGACCCTTGGACAACTATCGATCAGCGTTATTCGCTTGGCCAGATGGTAGAGGGGCGGGTAAGAAATCTCACCGAATTTGGCGCGTTTGTCGAAATTGAAGACGGCGTGGATGCGCTGATTCATATCTCTGACCTGTCCTGGAGCAGGACCATCAAGCACCCTTCTGAGGTTTTGAAGAAAGGCCAGAGAGTGCAAGGTCAAATCCTGAGCCTTGATCCCTCAAAGCGACGTATCTCATTAGGGCTCAAACAGTTGAAGCAGGATGTGTGGGGAGATTTCTGTTCCAGAATTCAGGCGGGAATAACCGTACCCGGAAGAGTCGTGCGGATTGCACAGTTTGGCGCCTTTGTTGAGGTGGAGGAGGGTGTCGAAGCTCTTTGCCATAATTCTGAAATTGACGCCGCCCACGCTGGGGGTGGCGCTTCGCCCCTGGAAGTCGGCCAAATTTGTGCGTTCCGCGTACTCCACCTCGATCCGGAAGAGAAGCGTATCAGCCTGAGTTTAAAAGAGGTAGTTCCGCACGTCGAGTCTCGGGAATCTTCCCCCCAAGGGGAAAAGGGCGGGGAGGCGGCCAGCCCGATTGCCGCCGCAACGTCCGCCGCGGCAGCCGAGCCGCGTCCCCTGCCTATGGCGGAAGCAGAGCCTTAGTGAGAAGGATCAATTTGTTGTAGCGCCCGGCTTCACGCCCAGCATGTCGCCCTAAAGGGCGATGCTACAGGTTAAAGAGCGCCGGTTTTGCTGGGTAAGCGAGATGAATCGAAATCGCCAAGAGGAGTGAAAATGACCAAAGCTGACCTGATTGAAGAAATCTCGCAAGCTGCGGAGATGAGCCGCAAAGACTCAGAGCTGATTGTAGAGACCGTATTCGGAAGCATCGTGCACTCCCTCAAGTCCGGTGACAAGATTGAAATCCGCGGGTTTGGCAGTTTCCGCACCCGTGACCGCAAGCCGCGCACAGGACGAAACCCCAAGACGGGCGAGCGGGTCGACGTCCCGGCAAAGAAGATCCCTTACTTCAAGCCCAGCAAGGAGCTCAAGGACGTTGTCAACGGCCAGCCGGCCACGGCAACATAGGCAGCCCGGCCCTCCGCTGGGTCCTCACATTCCACGGCCCCGAATCAAACAGCGAAGAAAGCTCTGTGCCGAAGGGCTGGTGTCCGCATGGGTAAAGTGCGGCTTTGAAGACAGCGCCATCCGATATGCCTAGCGTTTCACAGCAAACTTTATGGACTATCTTTGGAGTCCGTGGCGCTTTCGTTATGTCAGCGAAGGAGTAAAAACGGGCGAGTGCCCGTTCTGCTCGATGGCTCAGGCGGACCCGGCGCGCGACCGCGAGCAATACATCCTATTGCGCGCGCGGCTGAATTTCGTTTTTCTCAACCTCTTTCCCTATAACCCGGGTCATATTCTGGTGGCGCCTTACGCTCACGTTGCCAGCCTGGGTGATCTCGAGAACTTGGTTCTGCATGAGATGATCACACTCGCGCGCCGGATCGAGCAGGCGCTCAAAGCGGTCTATCACTTTGAAGGTTTCAATCTTGGCATCAACCAGGGCCGGTGCGCTGGCGCCGGCGTGGCCGACCACCTCCACTTGCACGCCCTGCCGCGCTGGATTGGCGACGCCAATTTTATCTCGGTTGTGGGCGAAACCCGCGTGCTCCCTGAAGACCTGGAGATGACTTACACGAAGCTTCAGGGCTATTTTCAAGACGCGTGAAGATTTGTAGCGGCGGCCTCTGTCCGCCGGTCTTTACTATTAAAAACCAGCGGACAGAGGCCGCCGCTACAACTGCCTAAAGGTGCGGCATGAATCCCCAAACTGCGGAAGAAGCAAAGTCCTCCGGCTTTCACGTCATGACCAAGCCGGTAGGACCAATCTGCAATCTTGACTGCAAGTATTGCTTCTACCTTGAAAAAGAGAATCTCTACCCCGGCGGGCATTCAGACTGGAAGATGCCGGATGACGTTCTTGAGTCCTACGTCCGGCAGTATATCGAAGCGCAGAGCGCAGACGTGGTGAGCTTCGCCTGGCAGGGCGGAGAGCCCACGTTGCTCGGCGTCGATTACTTCCGGAAGATCGTCGAGCTGGAAAAGAAATACGCCGGCTCGAAGCGCATCGAAAACGCGTTCCAGACCAATGGGGTTTTGCTGGACGACCGCTGGGGTGAGTTCCTGGCTGAGAATAGGTTTCTGGTTGGGCTTTCCATTGACGGCCCCTGCGAATTGCACGATCGCTATCGCGTGGATAAGGGCGGCCAGCCCACCTTTGACCGGGTTTTGCGCGGCCTCGGCTATTTGAAGAAGCACGGCGTCGAATTCAACACCCTCACTGTGGTCCAACGGCACAATTCCAAGCGCCCGCTTGAAGTCTACCGGTTTCTCAAAGAGGCGGGTAGCGGCTTCATGCAATTCATTCCGATCGTTGAGAGGGTGGCCAATGAACCGGATACGGACGGGCTGGTCCTTATCGGCCCGGCGGCGGCCGCGCCTGCGCGGGTTTCCGATTGGTCCGTCGAGCCGCTCCAGTATGGGAGATTCCTGTGCGCGATTTTTGACGAGTGGGTGCGGAACGATGTTGGGCGCGCCTACGTCCAGATATTTGACGTGGCGCTCGAGATGTGGCTTGGGCTTCCCGCGAGCC
>JBOGJY010000205.1:0-8927 GCA_050745325.1 Terriglobia bacterium | reverse complement strand
TCTCGATCCTTGCGGAC
This sequence comes from Terriglobia bacterium, assembly GCA_050745325.1. Taxonomy (GTDB): domain Bacteria; phylum Acidobacteriota; class Terriglobia; order UBA7540; family UBA7540; genus RH2-MAG17b. The sequence continues at coordinate 8,910 of JBOGJY010000205.1, read as the reverse complement.
CGGGCCTCAGCGCAGAGCGGCCTTCCCGCCGGACAACAGCCCTCAAACCCTTTTATTCTAAAACGGGCGTCGCCGCGAATGTTTTTGGCCGCTGCCTTGCTTCCCCCCCCAGCAAGGCAGCGGCCTGTCTCTTGCAACCAAAAGTACAGCTCAAAAAACCAAAACGAGGATGAAAACCAAGATACAAGCGCAGGGTTCGTAGTTTAACCCTGCGGCTTTCTGTGGCCCGTGGCAAACCGCAGGGCCAAAAAACGAGCCCTGCGCTACAACCGCCAAAGCCGTAAGCTAACACCATTATTCAATCAGAGCGCCCTCAAGATGAAGACCGCCGGCGAACTTACAGAGCAGGTTGCGCTAGTCACCGGAGCCAGCGGCGAAATCGGCGCCGCCATCGCTCTCACTCTGCTCGAAGCGGGCGCAAACGTGGTGTGGATTGGTCGCAACCGCCGGCGCTTGACGGCTATGACCGGGCGCGCCGGGAGCCTTAGCCTTGATCCTGCCCGGTCGCTGCCCGCGCCTGCGGACGTCAGGGTGGAGCGCGACGTGCGCCGCGCGGTTCAGTCCGCGATTAAGCGGTTTGGGCGCGTTGACATCCTGGTGAATAATGCGGGAGCGCGTGGTCCAACGGCCGCCATCACCAAAATTAAATTGAAAGAATGGCGGGATGTGGTAGAAACCAATTTAACCGGCGCATTTCTTTTTTCTCGTGAGTGCCTGAGATACATGATCCGGCGCCGCCGTGGCCGCATCATCAATATTTCGACGGTTGTCTCGCATTGGGGTTATCCCTTGCGAGCGCCTTACGCCGCATCGAAGGCTGCATTGAACAGCCTGACGCTGACCCTCGCGCAGGAGGTCGGCAGGCAGGGGGTGCAGGTGAATGCCATCTGCCCAGGTCCAGTTGCCGGAGAAGCGCTTGACCGGGTAATTGAGTCGCGCGCCAAACTAATGAAAATCCCGGTAAATCTCATGCGTGAACAATTCATGCGACCGGCGGCGCTTGGCCGCGCCGTGACGGCGGAAGACATCGCCCGCACGGTTTTGTTTCTCTGCTCGGAGGCGGCGCGAAACATCACCGGCCAGATTATTGATGTGAGCGCGGGATACGGCCTTTGGCCTGGAGCGTAAACCCAACACTATTCACTTAACCAGAATATTGCTGTGGAACAACCCATGCAAGCGTCTGTCATTCTGAGCGCAGCGAAGAATCTGCTTTCCCCACTGATTTACAAACAGATCCTTCGCTGCGCTCAGGATGACAGGCAAATTTGCTGCAGCAGAACGACGCGCTGAGCTTCAGTGAACAGTGTTGAACTTAAACCGCACTACGCGGGGAGCGCCGCGAGGCGCTTCTGCAATCGCTCACGACGGCGGGTGAACGGGCCGACTCGGGGATCTCCTCCGGCGCCGGCTGAGAAGCCTAGGGTCAGAAGAGCGATGGCTTGTTCGGTAAAGCGCAGCGCCTTCGCAAGGTCGCGCTGGCGGCGCTCGTAATAAATGGCAAGTTCGCGGTATGCCTGAAGAGCGATCAGGGTTTCACGGCCAGTGAGTTCGAGCCAGATCTTTTCCGCGCTTTCGAAGTCCTCACGGCGCTTGTGGTGGGCGGCAAGGCGCCACAGCGCGTGCGGTTCAACCGCCTCTGGCAGTCCGATTTCGATTGCGCGAGCGCACGCCGAAAGAGAGAGATCGGCCGCGCCTGCGCGCTCGAACATGCGGCTGAGACTGAAGAGATCGATGCTGTCAGTCTCCGTGACCGGCCCGTTATTCAGCGCATTGTTCTGCGCAAGTTGCCATTGATGAATGACGCGCGCCATTTCCACCGTAAGCGCCGCCAGCGTCACAATGTCGAGCGCGTTGTGAAAAAATACCGGCTGCAGGCCGCGGGCGTTGCCGGTGCGAAGATAGTCGAAATAGATGCCGGGGATCTCGGAGCCTGGCGCGTCCCCCTCGCGGGCAATGCCAAGAACGTGAGTCTCAAGATGAGTAAGACAGCAGCTTCCAAGACGCAATTTCCAAAGCTGCCGCGCCGGATGCAGCAGGTCGAGATGCAGCATCCGGTTGAAAGGGGACTTTTGGTTATTGAGGATGTAGCGCGCCTCGAGAAGCGGCGCGTCAAACGCCTTTCCATTGAAAGTGACCAAGCCTTCATACCGCTCCAGCTCTCCGGCGAGCGCGGCCAGCACGGCTTTTTCCTCCGCATAGTCGCGCAGAAAAAACTGCCGCACCACAAACTGCGAACCTTGTATCGCGCCAATGCCGGTCAGGAACGCGCACGTGCCCGTTCCATCGAGGAGGCCCGTGGTTTCGGTGTCGAGAAAAAGCAGCCGCTCTGGGTCTGGCAACGCCGGCCCGCCAAGGACGATACTCAAAGGGCTCAAATCCGCCCCTGCAATATCACCAATCCGCATCTTTCCGTAAGGCCGGCCAAAGGGAAGCGCCTGCTCGACTGCGAAATATTCGCCCAGGCTCCCCTGGTACGTTCGCCCTTCGACATATTCCTCAATTCCAAGCGGGACACGCTGGGCTGGCAGCGGCTTCAAATTCCCCCGCCAACTGCCAAGGCTTTCAAGCTGAGTTTCACGCCCTGTTTCGAAGTTGCTTGGCTTCGAAACGCTCTTCAATTGCCGGAGCTTTTCTTCAAGGCGCATGGTGTCTCGAGGCCACTATTGTATACGGAGTTTCACGAACGCGCTTCGCTTTTATTTCGCTGTTACTGCGGTCCGATTCTTTCGCATCCCCTTAAACTCGCTCATTTTTCAAGTTTGTTTGCAAAATATCGCGCAAAATCGCTCTCCGAATTGATATAATTAAAACCGGCGCTGGTGAAGCGTTAACGCGCCATTATTCCAAGCAATAATGGGGGTACCATGGACTTCCGAGTCGGGGATAAGGTGGTTTACCCTAACCAGGGTGTGGGCATTGTCGAGCAGATTTCCAATCGTAATCTTACAGGCCAGTTAGAAACTTTTTATCTCTTAAAGCTCGGGTCAACTGGAATGCGCGTGATGGTTCCGATGACCAACGTGGCCAATGTTGGCCTGCGCCGGGTTGCGAGAGTGCGCGAGGTGGGCGCGGTTTTTGAGTATCTCAATAGCGCCAGCGTCGGCCATCAAGCGGATTGGAAGGGACGGTTCAAGCTGAACTCCGAGAAGATGCGCAGCGGTTCCCTCCAACACGTCGCCGAGGTTTTTAAAGCTCTCGTGGTGTTGAGCCAGGCGAAGCCGCTTTCCTTCCGTGAAAAAAAGATGCTTGACCGTTCCTGGCAATTACTGGTCGATGAAATCTCCGTGGCGCGCGGCGCCACGCGCGAGGCCGCGGAGGCTGAGCTCGTGGGGGTTCTGACCCGGTCCAATCTAAAAATGCCGCTGCCCAGTTAAAAGAGGCGGACTGCCGAAAAGCCCGCTTTGAAGAGCTTGTAGCGCCGCATTCGCGTTTTTAACGCTGCGGCCCTTGCGTCTTGGCGCGAAACTGCCACAGGGTCGAAGGGCGGACCCTGTGCTGTCACCTTCCGATGCAGAGCGCCGGGCGCGCAATCGCATTTCTCCTCGAATCCGGTCATCCTCCTTCCCTGATATAGTTGAAGAGGGGCGTTTCTCGTTAATAGACTTGCGCGAGCACTCCGGGAGCTTTTAAGACAGGCGCATTCCAACCATGATTCAACTTTCTTCAGCCGCAAAACACTTCGGTTCCAAAGTCCTATTTGAAGGGCTCGACTGGCTGGTGAATCCGCGCGAGCGGGTCGGGCTGGTCGGCGGCAATGGAACGGGCAAGTCAACCTTGCTGAAAGTGCTGGCGGGGATTGAGCCGCTTGACGATGGGTCGATTTCCTCCGCCAAGAACATCACCACGGGCTATCTTCCGCAAGATGGTCTATCGCTGTCGGGACGCACGGTTTTGGACGAGTGCCTTTCCGTTTTCGGCGAGATGCTTGGGATGGAGAAGGAAATGGTAACGCTCACCCACCAGATGGCGGAGCTTGACCCGGAGGGCCAGGAATACGAGCGGGTGACGGACCGCTATCACCACATCGATACCGTTTTTCGCGCCCGCGACGGCTACTCACTCGAAGCTCAGGCGGGCGCCGTATTGAACGGGCTCGGCTTTCCGCGTGAAGACTGGAGCCGCCCCACACAGGAGTTTTCGGGCGGCTGGCAAATGCGGCTGGCGCTAGCCAAGCTTCTGCTGCTCAAGCCCAGCCTGCTGCTGCTCGACGAGCCCACGAACCACCTTGACCTTGAGGCGCGCAACTGGCTGGAGCAGTACCTGAAGGATTATCCTGGGGCTTGCATCCTGGTCTCGCACGACCGCTATTTTCTCGATGTCACGGTAAACAAAATTCTTGAAATCTGGAACCGCCGGGCCTATTTCTACACCGGGAATTACGACCGGTACCTGGCCCAGAAAATGGACCGGCAGGAGCAGTTGCGCGCCGCCGGGCGGAACCAGCAGGACCGCATTCAACAACTGGAAGTTTTTATTAATCGCTTCCGCTACCAGGCCACCAAGGCAAAACAGGTGCAGAGCCGCATCAAGGAGCTCGAGAAGATTGACCGGATCGAAATTCCGCCGGAAGAAAAGGCGATCCACTTCAAGTTCCCGCAGCCTCCGGCGAGCGGTAGGCAAGTGGCCGAGGCTCGCAGGCTAGCCAAATGTTACGGCGAGAAGCGCGTGTTCGAAGGCGTGAGCTTCGTCATCAACCGGGGCGACCGCGTGGCCCTGGTCGGCGTAAACGGGGCAGGGAAGTCGACGCTGATCAAACTGCTCGCAGGAGCGGAGCCGCCTTCCTCGGGCGAGCTGCGGCTGGGCCACAAGGTGGAAGTGGATTATTTCGCGCAAGATCAATACAAGGCTCTCGATCCCGGCGCGCGGCTGATCGATGACCTTGCGAGCGCCGCTCCCGGCGCGCTCAGCGGCCAGACGCAATTGCGCACCTTGCTCGGCAGCTTCTTGTTTTCGAGCGACGAGGTTTTCAAGAAGATTGGCGTTCTTTCGGGCGGTGAGCGCAACCGTTACGCCCTCGCGCGCATGTTGCTGCGCCCCTCGAATTTCCTGCTGCTCGATGAGCCGACCAACCACCTCGACTTGCGCGCCAAAGACGTGCTGCTCGAAGCTCTGCAGCGGTTCAGCGGCACGGTCGTCTTTGTCTCTCACGACCGCTACTTCATCGACAAGCTGGCGACCCGTGTTTTCGAGATCGGGGGCGGGGAATTGCACGACTACCCTGGCAATTACGAAGATTATTTGTGGCAGAAGGAAGGTCACGGGTCTGCGGCTGCTGGCGCGGCGCGAGGCGCGGACGCAGAACAGCAGTCCCTCCGTGGCTCCGGCCGCCAGGAAAAGCGCGAAGAGGCGCCGCGCGGTAAGAAGCTCAATCCGATCCTGACGCGCCAAATGCAAGAACGCCACCGTGAATTGGAGAAAGAAATCGCGCGCTTCGAAAGCGAAGTTGCCGGATACGAGCTGGAAATGGCCAGCTTCAAAAGCGCCGACGATTCCATCCGCCTTTCGAAGCTTGCCGAAGAGCGCCGCCGGCAGTTGGCGAAGATGATGAAAGAGTGGGAGCAGCTCGCGTCCGCGCTGGAAGAAGGGAATCAGCCGGTGGCAAGCGGGCAGGAAACCGGATCAACGGCGTGAGGGGCCTGAGATAATCTCACCTGAGGCCCAGATAAATGTCCACCTGCGCGTGTTGCGGATTGCTGCTTCGCTTGTCTTAACAGGTTGCTGAAAAACGTGTAGCGGCGCTTTTCATTTAGCTTCCGGCACACACCGTCACTTGCAACCAGGTTTTTCAACTTTTTCAAGATTGCGGGCTGAGGTTATGGCTCGATCCCGTGGTGGTCGGCGTGTCGACAATTCAAGCAACACTTGAATGCCACCGGCAGGTAGTTAAAGTAAAACCTTAAAGTACGCCTTTGCCTCCACTTTCTTAGGTCAGCGCGCACTAGAGCGAGTTCAGAATTCGATTCGACTTCATCTCGCCGAATCTCCTCTCACTTGGAGGCACACCTCCGGCGCCAGCGAGTTCGATCCTCACCCTCTGTGCAGAAGGAATTTTCAGTGTCCGTTTTTGAACAATGCGTTTTCAAAATCGGACATTCGCGCTCTTGTTTCCAAATTCCGCCGCTCCATTACTCCAAAGATTCTTAACGGCTTATCTTTGCGCCGCGTTCCGGCACGAAAAGTGCTTAAAACGATTTGCTGAAAACCGCGTAGCAGCGGCTTGATGTAGACAGAACTGTGGCGTGGTAAACTCGCCGCTACATCTCATCACACACTGGCGCGTGGAGGTTCTTCATCAATGGCGGCGCTCTTTCAGGATGCAAAGTACGCACTGCGTTTGCTGGCGAGGAATCCCGGCTTCACCGCCATGGCCATCCTTACCTTGGCGCTCGGAATTGGCGCGAACACGGCGATTTTCAGCGTCGTCAACGGCGTCTTTCTTCGCGGCTTGCCTGCCCAGAAGGCTGATCAGCTCGTGGGGCTTTCTTTCCACCAAAAAGGCGGTGTTGGCCAGTACAATTTCTCTTATCCCGATTTCGAGGACATTCGCAAACAGGCAAACAGTTTTTCCTCAATGTTTGCATACATGGTCGGCCTAGACGGTCTGAGTGACGGACGCCACACGGACCAAGTGATTACGAGTTTTGTTACGGGCAACTATTTCACAACGCTGGGTCTTAAGCCGGCGCTCGGCCGCCTGATTTTGGCCGCCGAAGGAAATGTATCCGAGTCTGATCCCATACTTGTTCTCGGCTATTCTTATTGGAAGGAAAGGTTTGGCGGTGATCCCAGTGTTCTCGGCAAGCAAGTCAATGTAGATGGCCATCCGCTCACAATTGTCGGCGTTGCTCCCAAAGAATTCCGCGGCCTCGTGTCTATAGTGGATGTGCAGGCCTATATGCCGGTCAATATGTTGACCATCGAAGGCCGCAATCGCAACTGGGCAAACCAGCGGGGATCGCGATCGCTCGACGTTCTGGGACGCCTCGAACCGGGCGCCACTCTAAGCCAAGTTCAGGCGTCCCTGGACGTCATTGCGCGCCGCCTTTCGGAGCAGTATCCCAAAGATGATCGGGGCGCCATCATCGAAACCTTTCCAGGAAAAGCACTCAGCCGTTTGTTTCAGCCAACCCGGCAAAGCTACAGGGTAGAGTTGGCCGTGGTCTGGTTGTTCCTCGGTCTGGCTGCTCTTGTCCTGCTGCTCGCATGTTTCAACGTGGTCAATATTCTGCTCGTGAGGGCGACAGCGCGCGAGCACGAGATGGCCGTCCGCGCGGCGCTCGGCGCTGGCCGCAGCCGTCTTACGCGGCAACTGCTCACCGAAAGCTTGCTTTTGGCGTTTTTTGGCGGCGGCGCCGGAATCCTGCTCGGCAGTTGGGGCAGTAGCACGCTGAGCGCAATCAATCTACAACTCGGATTTCCTATCCACCTCGATTTTGGCTTTGATGGGCGCGTTTTTGCGTTTGCCTTCGCTGCCGCGCTGCTATCAGGAATCGTGGTGGGTATCGTGCCCGCGATTCGCGCGTCACGCACAGACCCGAGTGATGCCTTGCATGAAGGTGGGCGCAGCATCGCATCGGGGCGGCATAGCCTCCGTAACGGGCTCGTCGTCGCGCAGATCGCCGGCTCTGTGGTCCTGCTGGTGGTTGCGGGTCTCTTTACTCGCAGCCTCGAAAAGGCCCAGCACATGGAACTGGGCTTCAAGCCGCATCGTGTCCTTAACCTCACGATGGACCCTCAGGAGGTGGGTTACGATAAGACACGCGGCCGGGAATTTGACCATGACCTTCTGCGGCGGGTTCGCGGCCTGCACGGCGTCCAATCGGCGAGCCTGGCTTTTACCTATCCAACCAGCGAATACTCGGAAGATGAAAGAATCTATGTCGAAGGCCATGTTCCTCCGCCGGGTCAGGCAGGACCCAGGGTATTTGATAACTCCGTTTCTCCCGGATACTTCAAAACCATGGGTATTCCCATCCTCGAAGGCCGGGGATTTGCCGAGACGGACAACCAGGCAGCGCCTAACGTGGCCGTCATCAATCAGATGATGGCCAGTGAGTTCTGGCCTAATGAAGACGCCATCGGCAGGCGCTTCAAGTTGTCGAGTGACGGCGGCGATTGGATCCAAGTTGTTGGAATCGCCCGCAACAGCAAGTATCAAGACTTGTTCACCAAAACGCGTCCGTACTTCTACCTTCCGTTGGATCAAGACTACGCGGATCTCGAAACGCTGCAAGTTCGCACCTTCGAACCGCCCGAAACCATGATTGCGGAGGTGGAACAGCAAGTTCACGCCCTCGCTCCCACTCTGCCTGTCTTCGGCGTCCAGACCATGGACCAGGCTCTCGATAGCCCAAATGGATTCTTTCACTACAGACTGGGATCGAGCCTTGCAGCCGTGCTCGGCTTGCTGGGTCTGATTCTGGCGGTCGTAGGGGTTTATGGAGTCGTGTCCTATACCGCAGCCCAGCGGACGCACGAGATTGGGATTCGCATGGCGCTGGGCGCGCAGCCTGGTGACGTGATGAAAATGGTTTTTGGGCAGGGCTTGGCCATTGTTGGCGCGGGCGTGGCTGCCGGGCTTTTCGTGGCGGCGGCCGTGGTGCGAACGATGGAGAGTTATCTTTTTGGCGTCAGCGCCTATGATCCGCTCACGTTTGCCGGCGTGGCCATTTTGCTGGCCATTGTGGCGCTGTTGGCCTGTTACATTCCCGCGCGGCGAGCCATGAAAATCGATCCTATGGTCGCGCTGCGCTACGAATAGGGTTCGAGGGCGGAGGAGATTTGTAGATTCTCTCTTGAATTTCAAGAGATTTTTATATTCATGCTGCTGCGCCTGAGGTCGAGGGTGAATCGGCCTGGGCCGGGAGACGAAAGACCTTCGAACCGTCGTAGAGCTGATGATGTTTA
>JBOGJY010000204.1:0-6609 GCA_050745325.1 Terriglobia bacterium | reverse complement strand
TAAACATCATCAGCTCTACGACGGTTCGAAGGTCTTTCGTCTCCCGGCCCAGGCCGATTCACCCTCGACCTCAGGCGCAGCAGCATGAATATAAAAATCTCTTGAAATTCAAGAGAGAATCTACAATTATTAGAAACGTTGATTCTAAAGACTCGCTAGGCTTCGTTCCGCGAATTTTTGTGTTTTTCGCCAGGACTTCCCAGCCGCTTTCTCATCTTTAAGAACCTCATACTCATCCTAGAAACTCATCCTATCACAGGGTAATGAGAACTTTGAGACAAATGGGATAAACGAGACGATTTTTGCCCGCTCACAGCCTCGATTTCAAGTATTCTCCGATGCGGCCCGGCTCCACTTCTTCCTGCGCTCCCGCCCGCATATCCTTCACTTGATAGCGGCTGCCCGCCAGCTCTCCTTCGCCGATGATGACGGCAAAGCGCGCCTGATGTTTGCTCGCCTGGCCGAGCATTTTTTTGAGTTTTGCCGGCTCCAGGCCAATCTCGACGCGCAAGCCCGCGGCCCGCAGCTCGCGCGCAAGGTCGAGCGCGGGAACAAGAGTCTGATCGCCCATCCAGGCAATGTAGACGGCAAGCGCATCCTCAGCCTTAAAAGCCCCAGCCTCTTCGACCGATATCACGAGACGGTCTTCACCGATTGCAAAGCCAAAGGCCGGGACGGGTGGGCCACCGAGAATCTCCGAAAGCGCGTCGTAGCGGCCGCCGCCCAGCAAGGCGTTCTGCGCGCCTAATGGGCCACCAGGGCCGCTGGTGATTTCAAACGTGGTGCGGGTGTAATAGTCCAGGCCGCGCACGAGCCGGGGCGTGACGGTGTGCGCGATTCCGCGCCGGCGAAGCTCCCCGGTGACGCGCGCGAAATGCTCGCGGCATTCCGGGCACAGGTGGTCAAGAATACTGGGAAGTTTCTCGATGATGGGCTGGTCCGCCGGGACTTTGCAATCAAGCACGCGCAGCGGGTTCGTCTCCGCGCGGCGCTGGCAATCCACGCACATCTGCGATTTGATGGGTTCGAGCTCGCGGCGCAGCAGCTTCACGTATTCAGCGCGGCACTGGCGGCAGCCCACGGAATTGACCAGCAGCGCCACGTCTTTGAGGCCCAGCCGCCCGATCATCAACATCAGCATTTCGAGCGCTTCAACGTCGATGAGCGGGTGATCCGAGCCCAGCGCTTCGGCGCCAATCTGGTAAAACTGCCGGTAGCGCCCCTTTTGCGGCCGCTCGCGCCGGAACATGGGACCGATATAATAGAGCTTATGGATGCGGCCTTCGTTGAACAGCCCGTGTTCGATGGCCGCTCGCACCACCCCTGCCGTCGCTTCGGGGCGCAAGGTGAGAGACTCGTGGTCACGGTCTTCAAAGGTATACATCTCCTTTGCGACAATATCGGTGTCCGCGCCCACGCTGCGCGCAAAAAGAGCGGTTTGCTCAAGTACGGGCGTGCGTATCTCCTGAAAGTTATAGGCGGCGAGGACAGCGCGGCATTCGGACTCCACGCGCAGCCACAGAGCGGTTTCTGGCGGCAGAAGATCGCGCGTGCCTTTTACGGACCGAATGAGTGGAGCAGCTTGGGGCATGTTAGCTCTGATAAATTTTTGGATTACTTCAGGACGCCTGCCTAGCGGGAATTCCGCGATTCACGGCTTCGCAGCGAGGTAAAGCTCACGGTAATGCAAATAATGCAAAGCGTGGCCATCGATGAAGGCCAGGTCAGCCGCGCCGAGCTCCCGCTTCAGCCGGGCTGGCACGCCCATGTACAGGCTTCCCGGCGGGATCACCGTTCCTTCGGGCACGACGGATCCCGCCGCGACAATCGATCCCTCACCCACCCGCACGCGATTGAGAATAACCGCCCCGATTCCGATGAGGCAATGGCTCTCAATCACGCAGCCGTGAATCACGGCCCGGTGCCCCACGGTGACCCAGCCGGAGATGATCGCGGGCGCGCCGGCAATTGTGTGAACGACCGAGCCATCCTGAATGTTGCTGTTCGCGCCGATCCGGATGGGCTCGATATCCCCGCGCACGACGGATTGAAACCAGACGCTTGCGCCTTCGGCGATTTCAACGTCGCCGATAATGTCCGCGCTGGATGCGACGAAGGCCGAGCGATGAATGCTGGGGACACGGCCCGCATATGCCTGGATCATGCACGCTCGCTATAGTGGAAGCTCACCTGAACCCCTGAGCCTTCTAAACGTAGCATAGAGAATCGCGCAGCCGCAAGGCAGTTGGAGGGCGGCTCACGCCAGGCCATAGTGGGCCATGCGGGGCTTGAAAAGAATTCTCTCCCTCCGCATAATAAAGTTTAAATGTTCTAAGAGGTTTCTGAAAAACGTGGTGCGGCGGGTTCATCCCGCCAACCCGTGTTGAGATTATTCGACTTGTGGCGACGTAAAGTCGCCGCTACATCGTTAACGCAGGGTTTTTCAGCAACCTGCTAAAGGATGGTTGCACATGGGATGGTTCAGCTTCTTCCGTAAAATCGAAAGAGAACATTGGTTTATCTGCTACACGTGTATGGGCGCGAGCGATCACAAGGAAATAAAATCGGTGTTTCACTCGCTCGCGCCCAAGGTCCTGGTGGTGGGCCGCCAGTGGCAGCAATGCCCGCGTTGTGGCGGCTCCAACACCAAGTCCTTTGCCGAACTTAAGGCCGAAGGGCAGGACTCGGCGCTGTGGGGGCTCGAGCGGATCGTCAAGAAACACCCACGCCGCGTGTTTGAAGTGGCGGATTCCGCCGCAGCACCTACAACCTGATGGAGAAGCTAAAAAAGTCCTCTCACCCACCTCGTTACGGCGCCGCCTTTTCCCCACGCCCCGCGGGAGAGAGCGGGACTCCTCTTCAGACCTCTCCTTAACGATGACCAATTCCGCAAACCCGGGGATTCACCAGGCATTCGAGGCCGGCGGCCTTTTACATTTCTCAAACATTAAGGGGTGAACGTGTGGATTTAAGAAAGGCAATCTTATGTTTGCGTGAACTCTGGTGGCTGTTGTGCTTTGCTTTTTTATTCGCCGTCCTCGGCGCGCCGGAACTCAGAGCGCAAAACGTTCTGACCTACCATAACGACAACGCTCGCACGGGGCAGAATCTCGATGAGCGCATTCTCAGCCCGCATAATGTGAGCTCTTCGATTTTCGGCAAGCTTTTCGTGATCCGGGTAGACGGAAAAGTGGACGCCGAGCCGCTCTACGTCCGGCGCCTGGAAATGCCGCATCGTGGCTTCGAAAGCGTGCTTTTCGTTGCCACGGAACACGACAGCGTTTACGCTTTCAATGCGGATACGGGTAAGCTTTTTTGGCGCGCCCGGCTGCTCAAGCCGGGAGAAACGCCTTCCGATCCTCGAAACTGCACGCAAGTGATCCCCGAAATTGGCGTCACATCCACGCCTGTTATCGACCTCAAGAGCGGTCCCCACGGCACGATTTACGTGGTCGCGATGAGCAGAAACACGGAAGGCCGCTATTTTCAGAGGCTCCATGCGCTCGATCTCTCGACCGGGACTGAGGAGTTTGGCGGGCCGGTGGATATCCAGGCGTCGTTTCCGGGAAAGGGTGTCGGCAGCCGCGGCGGCAAGATGATTTTCGATCCCAAGCAGTATGAAGACCGCGCAGCCCTGCTGCTGTCGAACGGGGTGATCTACACCACGTGGGCTTCGCACTGCGATATTGACCCGTATGCGGGCTGGATGATGGGTTACGACGAGCGCAACCTCTCGCAGGCGAGCGTCCTCAACTTTACGCCGAATGGCGGTGAGGGCGCGGTCTGGCAAAGCGGCGATGGCCCTGCCGCCGGTGCCGGGGGCAGCATCTACTTGCTCGATGGCAATGGCACGTTCGACGCGAAATTGAACAGCCAGGGCTTCCCCGAAAAGGGCGACTTTGGCAACGCTTTCCTGAAACTTATAGTCCGGGGGGGCAGGCTTTCGATTGGGGACTATTTCGCCATGCACAATATCGCCAGCGAGAACGCGACCGATCTCGACCTGGGTTCAGGAGGTCTGCTCCTGCCGCCCGGCATGGCCGATGCCTCTGGGCGCACACAGCGTCTGGCGGTTGGGGCTGGCAAGGACCGGAACATTTATATCGTCAATCGCGACTCGATGGGCAAGTTCAATCCCGAAAATGACCGGGCCATCTACCAGCAGGTTGACGGCGTGCTGGGAGATGGGGAATTCGCATCGCCGGCCTATTTCGATGGCCGCCTTTACTACGGGGCTGTGAACGATCACCTCAAAGAATTCCAGTTTGTTCAGGCGCGGCTTAAGCCGAAGCCGCTTTCTGAAACTCCGGGAATCTTTACCTATCCAGGCACGACGCCAAGCATTTCGGCGGATGGGTTGCGGAATGGGATTGTCTGGGCAGCCGAGAATGGAGACCGGGCCGTGCTTCGAGCCTTCGACGCCAACGATTTATCCCGCGAGCTTTATAACAGCAACCAGCAACCCTCGGGACGCGATTACTTCGGCATCGGAAACAAGTTCATCACGCCCATGATCGCGCATGGCAAGGTCTACGTTGGGACGACGGCCGGAGTGGCGGTTTTTGGCCTGCTCCCTCCCGTTCACGTTTATTGAGCTGCCAGCCGCCCCGATGAAAGTGTCCCCTTCTGACGGGGCTTGAAAACCGCCCGGCTCCCCACTTGACATTTCAAATAGAAGCGTTACAGTTGAGTCATCAGAAAGGTATCCCCGGCGCTTAAAGTTTACACTTCGCTGGCTTCTCTTCTCCTGAAAACGCCGGGCTGTATTTCACGCCAGATCTCCTGGGTAGTTGAGTCATAAAAGACTGAGTGAGGGTGCTTCTAAAGCGTGGCTGGCACTCTGATATCTGTCTCGATGGCTCGAAGGGTCCAGCAGGAGGATACCATGTTCCAGATGATCGATGAGGAACGGCCCACCCCTGAGGACCGCAAAACGTTGATGTATAAAATTGGCGTCTTTGTGGTAGCCATGGGCGGGGTAGGTGTTTTTGTTTATTTCCTGGTGACTTCGAATTATCTTAAAGGGTAATGCGCGCACCTTGCATGCCTGGGCTCAGGCGAACTGCTCTCGGACAAGGCGGACGGCGTCTTCGCGGGTGTGTATCTTCCCCTCGAGTTGTGCGTCTTCGACGGCCCTAAGCATTACCTTGAAAAGCGGCCCTGGCTCGTAACCCTCGGAAATCAGGTCGTCCCCGCGCAGGAGAGGCTTTGCCTTGATGACCTCCGGCGGAGTTTCCTCGATGATCTGCCGGGCGAGGCGGTAGTTGTCCAGATTACCGTGGCTCGCGGAGCAATCGAGCCGATGCAGTTCCAGGTGCTCGTCGAATCCCGGCATCCGCACGAAGCGCAGTTGTGTGGACCGGCGCATTTGGGGTAAGTCTTTAAACCGCAGGTGGTTTGCCACCAGCGCCACAACTTGCGTAATCTGCCGGGCAGGGAGCCGCAGACGGAAACAAATTTCTTCCGCCATTTTGGCGCCGACCTCCGCATGATGGTCAAACCTGATTCGCTCTCTTATTGAAAACGTGGATGGCTTCCCAACATCGTGCAAAAGCACGCCCAATGCCAGCGTTGCGCCCGGTTTAGCCATCGCCTCCAGCATCATCATGGTGTGAATCCATACGTCGCCTTCGGGATGAAACTGAGGCGGCTGCTCCACCCCTTGCATCGCTTTGACTTCCGGAAGCGTGATTTCGAGCAGACCTGCCTTATCCAGCAGCTCAAACCCGCGCCGCGCCGCGCCTTCGGTGAGAATTTTCATTATTTCGTCCCGCAGCCGCTCCTGGCTCACATTGGTTACGAGGCTGCACAGCTCCTGAATGGAAGAGAGAGCCGCGGGGTCGATTGAGAACCCGAAGCGCGCCGCGAACCGCACTGCGCGCAACATGCGCAAGTGGTCTTCACGGAACCGGTCTTGGGGCGGTCCTATGGTGCGAATGCGCCGCGCCAGAATATCCGCCCGCCCGCCGGTGAAATCAATCACCTGATTCTCAAGCGGGTCGAACAGCAGGCCGTTGATGGTGAAGTCGCGCCGCCGCACGTCTTCTTCGGGAGACTCTGCATAACGCACCTCAGCCGGGTGGCGGCCGTCAGAATAAACGCCGTCACTGCGGAAAGTAGCAACCTCAACCGGACCCTCCTCGCGCGGAATAACCACCACCCCAAATCGCGCGCCAACCATGACACTTTCGGGGAAGAGCGCCTGGACTTCTTCTGGCAGCGCGTCCGTGGCCACGTCGTAGTCTTTCGGTTCGAGCCCCATGACCAGGTCGCGCACGCAACCTCCGACGAAATAGGCCTGGTACCCGGCCTCTCGCAATTGAGCGAGCGCTTGCGTTGCGGCCTCGCGCTTTCCGTCCATGAATTTCATTACACTCGAAAGCTCCCCAAGGCGCAAGGCGCCCGCCTTCCTCTTCCAAAAACTTTGAGTTGCAAAGCCGGATGCGAATGAGTCAAGTCTCTGACGGTTCCTGCTCCCCCGGGGAGTCTGTGTGATAACTCGGGAGAGTGAGGGCTTGACAGGTGGGCGATAATGCGGTTGAGGAGACCCGCGATGAACTTCTTGCCCTACGAACCGGATCAAGCTTGGCTTTTGCCGCCCAGCGTCAA
>JBOGJY010000203.1:0-13442 GCA_050745325.1 Terriglobia bacterium | reverse complement strand
CCATTCTTCGCGACGATCAGCGCATAAACGGGCCGCTCGCTGGTTTCACGGCTCACTCGGAGCTTGAAACGATCCGCGAGCAGCGACTGAACCATCAATCTGACTTGAGCCCCGCCTTCATCAAACGAAAGCTTCCGCATTTTCTGAACGAACGCGTCATCCTCCTTCGCGTCGATGTTGAATCTTTGGGAATTGACCCAGCCGGGCGCGCCCACTAGCTGACCATCCGATTTGAGGTTGTACGCAAATTCGATGAGCATCTTTGCTGGCACGCCGTTCGCGCTGAACCTGCCGGGCGTCGTTCCGAGCCGAAACATATGACTTCCTGGAGGGGCGGGCTTGATTGATGCAACTTCGAATTTTGGGGCCGCCGTCTCGGTCGCGTTGCTCGCTTCGGACAACGCCGCGCTCTTGGCCGCGTTCGCCTGCCCCGGCCTGCCGTGGGCCAACCCAAATCCGACTGGTAAGGCGACGGCCAGGAATCCCGCTACCACGAGCAGCAGCTTTGTGCGGACGCCCAATTTACGTGCGCCGCGCTGCGTCATGATGCGGACAATCCGCTTCTTCAGATCGGACCCTGTAACTCCGGACACGCAAGACAATGGCGCTGCCACGCAAAACTCACATGCCTTCAGAATGCTCTCGGCGTAGACCTGCGGCGGATTGCCCATTTGCAACACTTGCTCGTCGCAGGCGCGTTCGCGTTCCTCTACCATCCTCCCTCCCATCCACCAGACTAAAGGGTGAAACCAGAAGATGGCTTCCACTACCATGTGCAGCAGCGCCGCCAGGTTGTCGCGGCGGCGCACGTGCCACAATTCGTGAGCGAGAATGGCTTCCAACTGACCGTCATCCAGGCACTCGGAGATCCCTTTCGGCCATACCAAAACAGAATGGAAGATACCGAAAATCCCGGGTTCCAGAGAAGACCGCGATAAGAGTAGTTGGATCGGCTTCCGTATCCCCGCCATTCGCTCCATTCGGCGCAGCGATTCCACCTCGCGGCCTTCTCGCAATGGGACTGCTGCCCGGCACGCTCGGGACATCCGCCGCCAGCGCGCGCACCATACGAAAAGAACCGCCATGAGTCCGCAGAGCCACACTACGACGAGCGTCGCTGGTAATAGATGGATCAAATGGTAGCCACGGTCAGCCGCTGTTAGGTTGACCGTGGGCTTTTGTGAAAGACCCACGGTCAGGAAATCACTGACCGTGGCTACCTCCTGCACCGCAACATAAAATCCACCCTGCATCCCTGCGGCGCCGCTCGGCCTTGCCAGATAGCCGCCGATGTCAATTAGCAATGAAAAGGGAACGAGAAATTTCACCGATGCCGCCAGCCAAAGCCAATAGCGAGCCCGCGCCTGATTCTTCCGTAAAGTCAGCGTCAACAGTCCGGCGATGACGGCGAAGAGCGTCGACTGCCATAAGTGGTTCGCCACCGCTGGCGCAACGGCGGCCCAGATCAGGGAGAGATATTTCGGGATCATTGCGGCTTGTCCTTTCTCAAGTAGCGGCGAGTTTATCTCGCCAAATGGCGGCCTAAAGAGTCTGTGTGACAACCCGCATTTGTAGCGCCGGGCTTCAGCCCGGCACACCCGTTTTCTTGCATTTGCCGCCATGAAGGGCGGCGCTACGAGGCTTCCCGAAAAGTTGTCACACAGACTCTAAAGGACGGCGCTACGCCTGAAACTGAGGCACTGCACGAACGCGCGAGGGGTTGAAGCCAAGTTGCTTATATAATAAAGAATCAGTGGTGTTTTGATTCACGGTAAGCAGAATTTTCAACATCCTGCCAGGAGCAGGCGTTCATTGTGTCCGATCTAAAACGGCAAAATGCGGCTTTGATGGAACTCCCTTCCACGCCGTCATCGGGTCCCGCCGAGGCTTCCGGCCCGGCCCGGCCCCCGAAGAAGCGCCGGTGGGTGCGGGATGTTCTTGCCTACACGCTTGCCGCAGCCATCATTCTTTATCTGGCTCGCGGTACTTCCCTCAGCCAGTTTGCGAGCATTCTTCGCCATGCCAATCCCTGGTGGTTTCTGCTCGCGTGCGCTGGATCTTTTGCCGTCTGGTTTTTTGGCGAAACCTATCTCTATGCCAAGCTTTTCAGTTATTTTCACGTCCCCACCACTTTCCGCGAGATGCTGCCCGCAAACGCCGCGCAGTATTTTCTGCAGGCGATCAACCAGGTCGCTGGCGGTGCGGCGCTGGTTTTGTTTATGCGGCGGCGCAAGGGCGTGCCTATCTTTGCGGGTGGGGCCTCGCTGGTGTTCCTGGGATTGGTTGACGTCTGGCTGATGTCCGCGGCGGGGCTGGCCGCGGCCTTGCTGGTTCCAAGCTCGTGGCTTGGACCGAGGTGGTATTACCCCGCCATCATGACCGTGGGCATTGGCTTAGTGGTGTGGTTCTGGCTGCGCGGGCGGCCGCGTTCGAGAGCCCTTCGTTGGATTTACGACCGGCCTTCGCTCCTGAGCTTCCGTCAGGCGCGCCCCTCGCATTACCTGCTCTTGATACTGATCCGCACACCGATTTTTGCGGCGCAGGCCTTCGCGCTTTACTTCCAGTTGCTGAGCTTTGGCGTGCACGCGCCGCTCATCCAGGTGCTTGCCTTCGAGCCGGCTGAGCTTTTTCTGAGCGCCTTGCCCATCACGCCGGCCGGCCTTGGGGTGCTGCAAGCGGTGCTTGTCCTCGGATTCCATGCCTACGGGACTCGAGCCACCATCCTGACCGTGGGACTCGCCATCAGCACCATGGGCATTGTCATGCGCCTGCCGTTAGGCATCGGCGCCGCAGGCTCATTTGCCCGCGAAATCAAACGCAACCCCAAGCCTCACGCTGAGGTTAAGGCTCAGCCCGTAGCGGTGACGGAATAAAAAAGACAGGGACGAGAGACGGACTAGAGTCGAGGGACAAGGGACGAGTCCGGGCCTGTAGTTCGTTCCTCGCCCCTTGCCTCACTACGTCACTTCTTCCATCTCTCCGGTCGGCAGCAGCCGCAGCTTGCGGCCGCTCCACTCCACCGTATTGCCAACCAGGCTCCGAATCCAGATTACCTGCATGAGGAAGTCTTTCAGAGGCGTCAGAAGCAGGTCGAGGAAGCGAACGGGCAGGCGCAGGACTTGCCGCAGCGTCAGCGCGGTCATGCCCAGCCGCGCTGCAACCGTCACCAGCGCCATCGCAATCCAGGGCCATGCGAAACCGGAGGCCAGGAAGAGCGCCAAAGCCCAGAAGGGCCCATTAATCAGCATTCGCGCCTGGCTTATGGGGCGAATCTTGCGATCCACCATCGCCCAGCGCATCTGGTGGTCCCAAAAATCACGAAAAGGCATCCTTTCCGTCACCATCGTTACGATGGAGCTCGAAAGCCGGATTTCATAGCCCGCGGACGTCACCCTGCGCGCGAGAGCAAAGTCATCTCCGAAGGAGTTCTTTACCGCATCGATGCCGCCCACCTGCCGCAGTGTGCTCTGCCGCACCGCCACGGTTGAGGCAAAAGCGTGGCGCATCGGCTCAAGAACGTGGGAAAGAATCGCGGTGGGGGCGAAATCCGTGTTGATAAAGTTTGCCTCCAAGCGCGCGCCCAGGCTGCCTCCGGGCGCAACGCCCTTGTAGACGCAAGTGACCATCCCAATCTTTTTATCCGATTCGAGTTCCCCCACAATCCGCCGCAAGTAGTCACGGTCAACGCGCACGTCCGCGTCGCTCATCACCAGGATTTCTGACTTCGGCGGCTGCCGCAACATGCGCAGCAGCTTGCCGACTTTGCGGTTCGTCGAAGCCTCGTCGCCAACGGTTAGGGTGATCTTTGCGGTTGGATGCGCTTGCCTGATTTCGTCGAGCGCCCGTAGCGCGGGGTCATCTTCTGCTGTTATTCCGAAGAGATATTCTTTCTTCGGGTAGTCCAGTTCCATAAAACTTTGCAGGTTGCAGGCAAGGTCCTCATCGTAACCGTGCAAAGGCTTTACCAGGACGACGGACGGCCATTCCGATAGTAGGTCTGGTGGATCAGAAGCCCCATTGGGCCTTTGGACCCGTTTGGCCCGCCTAGAAAAGACCAGCCCCGCAGCCGTGGCAAGGATGTAATAAACAATCGAACAGCAGCAGCAGACAAAAAAAATGTCACGCAAGACGTTTAACAAATGATTCCCTTCGAATCTCTTCTCCCCGGCTCACAAGATACCGGGTCTGAGTGGTTCCCGGCGCGTTAGATCACCGGCTCGTCCGCGGAAGGCCCGTAGATTGAAGGGACCGGAACCTCATTGAGGCGCAGGTAGACGCCGAGCTGGGCACGGTGATGAATCAAATGGCTCAGCATAAAGGTGCGAAGCACGCCCGCGCGGGGGGAACTAAAAATCGTTTTCCCACCCGCAAATAGCGACCAGGGCTGACGCAGGCTCTCGTCGCTCGCCGCCGCGATGGTGGCGCGAGCCTCGGCCACGTTCTTGTCAAACGCATCCAGTAGCTCCTGCCGTGCGGAGGCATTCAGCGTCTGCCGTTTAGAGCCTCCGGGAGGCGCGATATCCAGCGACTCCGTCGTCAGCGCCATGGTGGCAAAGCTCGGAAGTTGGGCCACGTGCGAGGCCAACTTGCCCAGGGTCGAAGACTTTTCGTGCGGTTTCCAGCCGAATTTTTCCTCTGGAACGCGCTCCAGGCACTTCCGGGTCATTTTCATTTCGGTATCGAATTCGGGCAAAAATGCGTCTTTAATAGCCATATTACCTCCTGAGTTAAAAGTTGTAGCGGCGGCCTCTGGCGGCTGGTTTTTAATAGTTAAGACCGGCGGCCAGAGGCCGCCACTACAAACCACATTCAACCCCTACAGAGTTGCCGGGGTGCGCTCCCGGTCCGCGTTCCGTGGGCTCCGCCCACGGATATTCAGGTTCCACCGCTTCGCGGTGGAAGACGTCTCATCGTTTTCCAGGCTGCGCTTTTTTCCAAAATCACAAATCCAAAATCCAAAATTGGGAAAGCCGCAGCGTTAAAATGCGAACGCTTCGCTACAGGTGAGATGCACCTTCAATACAAAAGATACTGCCTTCGCATTTTGAGGAACGGATCAAGTTCGGCCTCCCAGTGGAGAGCGATGGCGCGCGGATCGCCGCCAGCCTTAACGGCGTCGAGCGTCTCGCGCGAGCCCACGAGATCGAGCGCCAGGTCAATTTTAAAGTCGTTGGGAAAAAGGCGATCGAGCGCCGACGCTACTTCGATGCCCAGTTCCGGCGAATCGAGCGCCCGCCGGTCGGTCACATGAATATTGACGCCGTGGCATAACGCTCCCTTGAACTTTGCGCTTGTGGGCGTGAAGTCCACCGGGATAAAGCGCACGCCTTGAATCCGGCGCGCGTTCAGATAATCCGCGAGTTTTCGTCCGTCGATCCAGGGCGCGCCCACCAGCTCAAAAGGAGTGTCCGTGCCGCGGCCCACGCTGACATTCGCGCCCTCAATCATGCCGATGCCGGGATAGAGAATCTCCTCGGTAAGATCGCGCAGGTTGGGCGAGGGATTCACCCAGGTCAGTCCGGTCTCGTCAAACCAGTCGAGCCGCTGCCAGCCTTTCATTCGGACGACGCGCAGATCGGCGCCGATATGGTCTTCCTGATTAAACATCCGGGCAAGCTCACCCACGGTCATGCCTTCGCGCACCGGCATCGGGAAACAGCCGACGAAGGAAACGAGATCGCGGTCGAGCATGGGACCTTCGACCGCCGCCCCGTTAATGGGATCAGGGCGGTCAAGCACAAACATCGGGATGTGATCCTGCGCAGCCGCTTGAAGGGCATACTGCATGGTGGTGATGAACGTGTAGTAGCGCACGCCCACGTCCTGCATGTCGTACACAAGGGCGTCGATCCCGCGCATCATTTCCGGCGTGGGGTGGCGCGTCGAGCCGTAGAGGCTGTAAACGGGCAGACCCGTCGACGGATCACGCCCCGAAGCCACGCTCCCTTCCGCCGTTCCGTAAAGGCCGTGCTCCGGGGAAAAAATGGCCGTGAGCTTCACGCCTGGCGCCTGGGCCAGAACGTCAATCGTGCGCCGGCCATTCGCGTCGCGGCCCGTGGGATTGGTAATCAGCCCCACGTGCAAGCCTTGGAGCGGCTTAAAGTATTCGCTTTCGAGCGCGTCGACGCCGGTCTCGACATGGTCGTTGTGAAGCCGTGGCGCGCGGAAACCATACAGCAACTCGTAGTAGCCGGTTTCGGAGGCGCGGGTTTCCATCTCCTTGTGCGATGGCATACGGCCGTAAGCCGCCGCGACGAGGGTAGCGATTTTCGCGCGCAGAGGGATCACATTGCCGTGCGCGCCCGCGTGAACGGCATTGGTGAGAATGATGACGTAGGTCTTCGAAAACGGGTCGATCCAGACGGACGTGCCCGTCCATCCCGTGTGCCCGAATGATCCCACCGGAAAGAGCTCACCGCGATTGGACGAATAGGCGGTATCAATATCCCAGCCGAGCGCGTGTACCGCAATCGCGTCAGAAGGCGAGGCAGGCGTCGTCATCTTCATCACCGTCATTGGACTTAAGATGCGGACGCCGTGGCGAATTCCGCCGTTCAAGATCGTCTGCGCATAAATCGCCAGATCGCCCGCGGTTGAGTAAAGTCCGGCGTGACCGGCGATGCCGCCCATCCGGTAAGAGGTAGGGTCGTTGACCTCGTACCAGGGAATCATTTCGTTCTTCTGATCCGGCGGCTGGGTCGGCGCGATCTGGGAGCGCAGACGGGCGGGCGGCGTGAACATCGTGTGGACCATGCCGAGCCGCTTGTAAATGTGACGCTCGCAATAGACGTTCAGAGGCTCACCCGAAATGCGGCGCACTAATTCCCCCAGCGTCTCGAAATTGACATCGCTATAGACAAACCGCGCTCCCGGTGGATTAATGGGATGCGCCGCAACAATCAGATTCATCGCCGTCTGGTAGCCTGACCATGGCTCATTCAAAGGCAGGTCGGGCGGCAAGCCCGAATAGTGGGTCAGCAACTCGCGGACGGTAATCCCCTGCTTGCCGTTCTGGCCAAACTCCGGCCAGTAATCCGCAACCGGATCGTCGAGGCGTATCTTGCCTTCTTCGAAGAGCTGCATGATCGCCGGTGTAGTGGCAATCACTTTGGTCAGCGACGCGAGGTCGAACATCGTGCTGATCCGCATCGGTGAATCGTGCGGAATGCGCGTGCGATAGCCAAATGCACGCCGGTAGACAACCCTCCCATCGTGCCCGACTATCACAACCGCGCCCGGACACTCTCCTTTTTGAACAGCCTCTTCGACCAGGGGTGCAATCCCGGCAAGCTTCGAAGCTGTCTGAACCGAAGGCGCGGAAGCGGAAGAGTATGAAGATGGAATTGATTTCCCCAGCGCCGCCACGGACCAGAAAGCCGCAAGCGCCAAGGGCAGCGGGAAGACGCGCCGTGTATATTTCGTCAAAAGAGTTCCTCGTTTTCTATACTGCCCGAAAGTGGATGTAAAAATCATAAAATGCAAAGGAATCATCTTACACCGGGTAAAAGGTTCTTCTGCGGCAATTGCGTTGATGTCAACGACTGCGCCATTCGGCTACCCTGCGCCGCACCATTTGCTATATACTGACGCGATCCGTGAGTCAATAATACACATTTAAGAGAAACCCGGCAGGCCGCCGATCAAAGCAAGGAGCCTGAATGAAAATCACCCTTTCCGGTTGGCTCGTTGTAGCCGCTTACTTCCTTTTTAACCTTCTCATTGGCCTCTACTATCGCAAGAAAGGCAGCTCAGACACTGGCAGTTATTTTGTCTCCGGGCGCAACGTGAGCTGGTGGCTGGCGGGGACATCGATGGTGGCAGCCACATTCTCCGCGGATACGCCGCTCGCGGTCACGGGATTCGTAGCCACACAAGGCATTGCGGGCAACTGGATCTGGTGGGGGCTACTTTTGAGCGGCATGATGACGGTGTTTTTCTTCGCGCGCCTTTGGCGGCGGGCGGAAGTGGTCACTGACGTTGAGTTCGTCGAGATTCGTTACTCCGGTAAGCCGGCAGCTTTCCTGCGAGGTTTCCGCGCCATTTATTTCGGCTTGCTGATGAATTGCCTGATCCTCGGATGGGTCAACCTCGCGATGGAAAAAATCCTGATGACCGTGCTCGGTGTGAGCGAGTTCTGGGCGCTGATCATCATTTTCGGCATTATCGCGTTTACCGGGCTTTACACGTTTATCTCCGGCCTGTGGGGCGTGCTTTGGACCGATTTCTTCCAGTTCATTCTGAAGATGACCATGGTGATCGTGCTCGCCTACTATGGCGTCGAGGCCGTGGGCGGCATGAAAGGACTGCTCTCAAAGCTGGCCGTGATCGACGCGGCGCGCACGGCGGCGCACGGCGGCCACGGCTCCATCCTTGATTTTGTTCCCTCGCTCGATTCCCCCTGGATGCCCTTCGTCACCTTCTTCGTCTATATCGCCATCAACTGGTGGGCGAATTGGTATCCGGGCGCAGCGCCTGGCGGCGGCGGCTATATTGCCCAGCGCATCTTCTGCGCCAAAGATGAGAAAAACTCTTTGCTCGCCACGCTCTGGTTCAACATCGCGCAATACGCCATCCGTCCCTGGCCGTGGATTATCACGGCCCTGGTTTCGGTGGCCCTCTGGCCGCACCTGAAAGACCCTGAAATCGGATACATCAAAGTGTGGGTGGTCTATCTGCCGGCGGCGCTGGGAGGGCTGATGCTGGCGGCGTTTGCCGCGGCCTATATGTCGACCATTGCCACCCAGCTCAATTGGGGGTCCTCGTATATGGTGAACGACCTCTACCGCCGGTTTATGGTAAAAGACCGCAAGGAAGAGCACTACGTCATGGCTTCGAAGCTCGCAACCGTCGGCCTGGCGATTCTAGGCGCAGCCGTCTCACTGGTGATGACCTCCGTCGGCGGCGCGTGGGAGCTGCTGCTGGCGATTGGCGCCGGCACCGGGACGGTCTACCTGCTTCGTTGGTACTGGTGGAGGGTCAACGCCTGGTCCGAAGTGTCGTCAATGGTGGTTGCTATGGGCACAACTGCCATACTGCACGGCGTTTTCCACATTTCGGATACCACCGCGCACGGATTCGCGGAGTCCATCCTGATTACGGTCGCGGTCACCACGGTGGCATGGCTTGCGGCCACATTCCTGACCGCGGCTGAGCCGGACGCAAAGCTGCTTG
Organism: Terriglobia bacterium; assembly: GCA_050745325.1. Lineage (GTDB taxonomy): Bacteria > Acidobacteriota > Terriglobia > UBA7540 > UBA7540 > RH2-MAG17b. Next base: position 4,271 of record JBOGJY010000203.1, on the reverse strand, counting down.
AATTCTATCGCCGCACGCGGCCGGGCGCGCTGGGCTGGAAGCGCATCGCGGCGCTCGCTCCCGAAATTCCGCCAGACCGCGAGGGCTGGTACAATCTGGCTGACTGGATTTTAGGCTCCTTGATGGTTTATCTCATGATGTTCGGTATCGGGAAGATCATTCTGGGTCCGGCCTGGCTGGGCTGGATATACCTCGCCGCGGGCGCGGTGTGTGGCGGCGTGATTTACTGGGATTTCTCGAAGCGCGGTTGGGAGGCGTTCTCGGGAAGGGAAACGAAGTGAGACGAAGATGGAAACATACAGGAAAAACCGGGCTGCAAAGAATCACGGAGGCAGTTAATCCCGCCTCCTCTTTGCTTGAGACGAAGCCGCTGGCAGAGATCCTGCGCATCATCAATCGCGAGGACCTTAAAGTTGCTCTTGCAGTGAAAAAAGTTATTCCCCAGATCGCCCAGGCGGCGGAAATCATTGTGCGGTCATTGGCGCGCGGCGGCCGCATGGTTTATGTGGGCGCCGGCACGAGCGGACGGATGGGGGCGCTCGACGCCGCCGAATGCCTTCCAACCTTCGGGACGCGCCAGGTCATTGCCGTGCTGGCGGGTGGTCCTGCGGCGATGCTTCGCTCAGTCGAAGGGGCTGAAGATGACGAAGCGCGCGCGGTGCGCGACTTGCGTAAAATCAAGCTGAGCCGGCGCGATGTTCTCATCGGAATCGCCGCCAGCGGTAGCACGCCCTATACTTGCGCGGGGCTGCGCTATGCCCGGCGCCTGGGCCTCGAAACCATTGCCGTCACCTCAAATCCAGGATCACCGGCAACTGCGCTGGCCGGCGTTGCCATCGTTCCTGTGACTGGACCCGAAATTGTGGCCGGCTCAACCCGCATGAAGGCGGGTACCGCGCAAAAGCTGGTCTTGAACATGCTTTCGACCGCCTGCATGGCGCGCCTGGGCAAAGTTTATTCCGGGTTGATGGTGAGCGTTCAACTGACCAACCGCAAGCTGCGCCAGCGCGCGGAAGAGATTCTGATGAAAGCGGAAGGCGTGACCGCCCAAGAGGCCGCCCACGCGCTCAGCGAGTCGGATGGAAAACTTCCGGTGGCGCTGGTGATGCTTGCGAAAGGAGTCTCCAGTAGACAGGCTGTGCGGTTGCTGAAAGAAGGTGGAAGTCTGGCGGAGCTATTGCGCCGGCCGCCGCGAATAAAGTAGCGCCGCCCTTTAGGGTGGCATGCCGGGCGTAAATCCCGGCGCTACAATCAAAGAATATATACATATGGATAAATTCATTATTCAGGGTGGAAGACCGTTGGAAGGCCAGGTGACGATTAGTGGGGCCAAGAACGCGGCGCTTCCCGCGATGGCGGCAACGCTGCTCACGAGCGAGCGCGTGACGCTGCACAACGTCCCGCGGGTACGCGATCTCGGCACGATGCGGGCATTGCTCGATGAGCTTGGCGTCGATTCTTCGGTCACCCACGATGAATTTGGCAACACGGTGGAGCTGCAGGCCCGCAAGCTGATTACGCCCGAGGCGCCCTACGAGCTCGTCAAACAGATGCGTGCCTCGGTTCTGGTACTCGGGCCGCTGGTGGCGCGCTTCGGCGAGGCGCGCGTCTCACTGCCCGGCGGGTGCGCCATCGGAGCGCGTCCGGTGGACTTGCATCTCAAAGCGCTTGAAAAGCTTGGCGCCGCCATCACGCTGGACCACGGTTACATCCACGCCCGGACGGAACGGTTGAAAGGCGGGCTGTTTTACTTTGACACCGTCTCAGTGACAGGCGCCGAGAATCTGATGATGGCTGCCGCGCTCGCCGAAGGGGAAACCGTGATCGAGAACGCCGCGCGCGAGCCGGAAGTGGAAGATCTCGCCCGCCTGCTCAAGAACATGGGGGCGGATATCGAGGGCGAGGGAACGGCGCGCGTTCGCATCCGCGGCGTTTCCAGCCTCCACGGCGCCGAGCACACTATTATCCCAGACAGGATCGAGGCCGGCACGTTTCTGGCCGCTGCTGGCATCACGAGCGGCGCGCTGCGGCTCGATCACGTTGAACCCCGCCACTTGACGGCTGTGATCTCAAAGCTCGAGGAGCTGGGTGTCAGGATTACACAACACGGAGAATCAGAACTGGAGGCGCAAGGTCCCGGCGGGCTGAGGGCCGCCGACGTCTCCACCCAGGAGTATCCCGGATTCCCTACCGACATGCAGGCGCAATACATGGCGCTGGCAACGCAGGCGGAAGACTCCTCGGTGATCACCGAGACGATTTTTGAAAGCCGCTTTTCTCACGCCCTTGAGCTCTCGCGCCTCGGCGCGGACATTCGTGTGGAGGGGCGGCGGGCCGTGGTGCGCGGCAAGACGCCGCTCAGCGGCGCTCAGGTGCAGGCCTCAGACCTCCGGGCCAGCGCGTCGCTGGTGCTGGCGGGTCTCGCCGCGTCTGGAGAAACCTCAATCGATCGCGTCTACCACATCGACCGGGGCTACGAGCGCATCGAGGAAAAACTTGCCAAAGTAGGAGCAAAAATCCGTCGGATTTCAGAGGGATGAGCTAGCGTCGTGTCTCACGAATAACTGAACACTGAAGCATCTTGTAGCGCCGGCATCTTGCCGGCCAAGTCGCCGCGACGGCGGCCTACCGCGTAAAGCTAACAGCGGGACATTAAGCTAGCGGAATTGCTCGTCTATTTCCACCTGGTAGCCGCTCGCCAAACGGTTGGTTTCATTGGCCATTCCCACCACGGCCATAAGTTCACTGAGCATTTGATCCGTCATGCCAGCCTTGCGCGCCGATGCCGTGTGTGAGGCAATGCAATAGCCGCATTGGTTGGTCGCACTCACCGCCAGGTAGATCATTTCTTTCGTCACCCGGTCGAGCGCGCCCTCCGCCATAATCTGCTTGATGCTCTCCCAGGTGCGCCGGAGCGTCGCGGGATCATGGGCAAGCGCCTTCCAGAAATTATTGATCCAGTCAGTTTTGCGCGTCGCCATAATGTCGTCATAGACGGCGCGGACTTCAGGGCTGGCGTCTTTGTATTCGATCAGGCCGAGTGTCGCCATAGGTTTCTCCAACGAGTTGGCCCCAAATGAATCAATGATTCAATGGGCAAATGAATCAATCTCAGGTTTCGATTCTGCCATATAATCGGGATGGAAAGGAGAACGAACATGGCGGGTAAAAAACTCCTGATGCTGGTGGGCGATTACGTAGAAGACTACGAAGTGATGGTGCCGTTTCAGGCGCTGCAAATGGTGGGCCACACGGTACACGCAGTGTGCCCGGACAAAAAGACCGGAGATACTGTGCGGACGGCGATTCACGATTTCGAGGGCGACCAGACCTATAGCGAAAAACGCGGGCACAACTTCACGCTCAACGCGAACTTCGATGAAGTAGAACCTGAATCCTATGACGCGCTGGTGATTCCGGGCGGCCGCGCGCCGGAATATCTGCGGACCAACGCGCGCGTGCTTGTGATCATCCGGCACTTCTTCGCCGCTGAGAAGCCCGTGGCCTCATTGTGCCACGGCGCGCAGTTGCTGACGGCTGCAAACGTGGCTAAGGGCAGATCGATCAGCGCTTATCCCGCCGTGGGACCAGAAGTGGAATTGGCTGGCGGCACGTATGTGAACCTTTCCATGACCGAAGCGCACGTCGACCGCAACCTTGTAACCGGTCCCGCCTGGCCCGCGCACCCGGCATGGCTGGCGAAGTTCTTGCAGGTGCTCGAGCGCACCAGCTCAGCCGAAAAGCCCGCGCAAGCCGCCGTCGGCTCAAAGCGCGGGAAGTAGGGGAAAGCCACCGAAACCTTTTAACGATGGTCTGGGCCAGCTACGTTTTTGGCGGCTATGCAGCGGTGGGGAATACGCAGATTTCCAAAACTTCAATAGGAGACGCCTTGAGATACCGCCTATTCGTACTGCTTCTCATATTCGCCGCTCCGCTTTACGCTCAGCAGCAGCCGTCCATCCCTGAAATCTCCTACGAGTCCATCCCGAACTTCCTCAAGCTGCCACCCAGCATGTATTTCGGCGAAGCGGCCGGGGTGGCGGTGAATTCGAAGGGAGACATCTTCGTCTACAACCGAGGCGCGCGCACGCAGCTTTTCGAATTTGATCCGAACGGCAACTTCATACGCACCATCGGAGACGGCTTGTACGGTTTTGTCTTCGCCCACAGCGTGAAAATCGACCGGCACGACAACATCTGGTGCGTAGACGAAGGCTCGAACATGGTGATTGAGTTCAACCCCGAGGGGCGCGTACTGATGGTTCTCGGTA
>JBOGJY010000202.1:0-5157 GCA_050745325.1 Terriglobia bacterium | reverse complement strand
TTTGTGCCGTGGGCCCTTTGCTCACGCGGGCTGGCGCAGACATCGTTCTGTGATGTCTGCGATGCAAAGCATTATAGCAAGCAACTAGCGCAGACCTCCGCCTTTGAGGTCTGCGGTCTGTCTGCGGGGTTGTGAAAAAACCGTCCCATTTATCTCATTTGTCTCAAAAATCTCAAAGTGGCGTGCTAGGCTTTTGTAGCGCAGAGTTTTGCTGTTAAAACTCTGCGGCTTTTTGTTGGGACCGGCGAAAAGCCGCGGGATTAAAAATGAACCCTGCACAACAAGGCTTGGCGCGACAGAAAGATTAGAAGATTAGAAATTTGAAGGTGAAGAAGAAGGGCAAAACACACAAAATTCACGGAACGAAGCCTAGCGAGTCTTTAGAATCAACGTTTCTAATAATTGGGCGGCTGGGCTAGGAGGGCGGGATTTGAGTCCCGGGCGGACAAACGGACCCCTCACCCGCCCTCGTACCTCAGGCGCCCTCTCCCCGCAAGCGGGGCGAGGGTTGTTGTCTAATTAATTTGCTCCCTCGCCCCGAAGGGGAGATGGTGGCGAGCCCGTCGGCTCCGCTCAGGGTAAACTCCGCGAGCCGGGAGAGGGGTTTATTGGCGGAGCGGAAGCGCCGCCCCCCTGAAATTAAGGAGACTCCGCCCCCCGATCGCGGCGAGTAACATAAAAATCACGGAACGAAGCCTAGCGAGTCTTTAGAATCAACGTTTCTAATAATTGCTGCGCCACAAGACCGGCGCCTCCAAAGATTAGAAAAGTCTAATCTTGCGTAACAACGTGGCTGGAGACGGCGGCGCCTGGGCGCAAGTCCTCGGTGGCGCGCAAAGCGACCTCATCTCCTTCGTGGAGATCGCCAAAGACTTCCATGAGCTTGCCGGAGGTCGCGCCGGTCTTGACGCTGACCCAATCCGCCTTCCCGTTCTGAATCCTCACCACGTAGGTCTCCTCCATGTTCCGGCCCACCGAAGATTGGGGGACGAAGAGTGTGGGTTGCGGGCGCCGGACGGGCCAGATCACTTCCGGAAACATGCCGGAGTGGAGCTCCCAGCCAGGGTTCCACACGTCCATTTCAACCGGCATGGTGCGGGTGGTGACATCCATGGAGTCAGCGAGCCGGGCCACCGTGCCGGTAAAGGCGCGGCCGGGAAAGGCAGGAACGGTGAAGGTGACCTTCGCGCCCCGTTCGACGCCTGCCACATAGGCTTCGGGGACGGCCACAATAAGCCGCAGATGGGCGACTTGCTCAATGCGCACTATGGACGATTGCGATCCAGGCCCTCCGGTGGGACCCACGAGTGCGCCGGGGTGAACGTTGCGCTTGGTAATCACACCGTCGAATGGCGCGGTGATGCGAAGATAGCTCTCAATCTCTTCAAACGAGCGCAGGGTGGCTTGGGCAGCATCGCGAGTGTTGCGAAGCGCAACCACGCGGGCGCGGTCGGCCTCCGCCGTCTTTTCCGCCACCTCAAGCTCGTCATCCGAGATCACTCCCGGCGTGGCTGCCGCTGCTTTCAGCCTTTGATAGGTGCTTTCATCGGCAGCCAGCTTGGCTTCACCGGCGATACGCTGGTTCTCCGCGCTCAAGAGTTTCGCCTGGGCTTCGGCCTTTTGTGCAACAAGTTCAGGGGCGACCAATACCGCTAGAAGCTGGCCGCTCTTCACGCGTGAGCCGCGGTCGACGCCGATCCATTGAACGAAGCCCGTGACCTTGGGGAAAATCCGCACCTCCTCGTAAGGCTGGAGCTCGCCGGGCAGCAGAACCGTCATGCGGAGTCTCTGTGACACAACCCTGGCGGTATCGAGTGTGGGGACCGGGTTCGGGTTGGAACTCGCCGCGGCAGAGACTTTGTTGCCTTGGCCGCAGCCGCCGATTACAAGTGCAAGAGCAAACATCGCCAGGGCTGCGGCTGCCCCGGCAATGCCTTTGAGCAATGCGCGATTTGAATCAAGGTTGGGTTGTATCATGGCTTCTCCGTGTTGCGCGTGATGAACATTGGGTCAGTTCGCGCTGTACCGGCGGCGGGGACGCCGCCGCCACAACTCCCTACGCCGGCTTCGCATAAGGGCTTCGAGGGTCTGAAGCGTCCAGTGACGCGGACTTCGTCGTAGCTTCATCCTGCGCCATTGAGAAGATAGCCGGCAGAATCAGGAGGGTGGCCACGGTTGAGGCGGCTAACCCTCCGATCACGGCGCGCCCTAACGGGGCCGATTGATGACCGCCTTCGCCGAGCGCCAGAGCCATAGGCGCCATGCCGGCGATCATGGCCATGCTGGTCATGAGGATTGCGCGCAAGCGAGTCCGCCCGCCATAAAGGGCCGCAGCTGTGGCGTTCCCGATTTCGTGCCGCCGTTCTTCGGCAAAAGTGACCAGCAAAATAGAGTTCGCCACCGAGACGCCCAGGGCCATGATGGCACCCATATAGGACTGGAGGTTCAGCGTCGTGCCCGTGAGCAGCAACGCAATAATGACGCCGCACAATACAGCAGGTGTGGTGGATACCGCCACAAAAGCTAGACGCATAGACTGGAAGTTTGCGGCCAGCAACAGAAAAATGACCAAGATGGCGAAGCCCAGGCCGAGCGCGAGACTATTGAACGTTTCTTTCATAGGTTCAAGCTGGCCGCGGACCTGCACCGTGATGCCGCGCGGCGGCGCTCCCGCGCGTTGAATCGCAGCGTCAATCTGGCGCGCCGCCCGCCCAAGGTCTTCGCCTTCTACGTTAGCCGTGAGCGAGAGCAGCCGCTGCATATCGTACCGGTCGTATTCGCCGACTACGCTGCCGTAAGTCAGGTGTGCGACATCGCCCAAATTAGGATGGTTGGAGCCTCCGCCTTGCATCAGTGGAATGTTCGCTACGTCATCGATCGAGCTCATTTGCTGCTGAGGCACTTCCACCTGCACCTGATAGCCGATACCCGTCTCAGGGTCCTGCCAGAAATTGCGGGACACAAAGCGGCTCGACCAGGTGGCGGTCTCGAGCGATTGGGCAATCTGCTGGACAGTTACACCGAGTTGGCCCGCGCGGGCGCGGTCAATATCCACGTTCAGGCTGGGGTAATCCAACGGCTGCTTGTAGTGGAGGTCGCGGATATATTTAATCTGCGTTATTTGCTCGCGGACCTTCTCTGCATAGGCGTGGTCCGCTTCGATGTGTGGTCCGCTGATGTTGACTTCGATGGGCGTGGGCGAGCCGAAATCCATGACCTGGCCCACGATGTCCGCTGGCTCAAATGTGAAGGCAGCGCCTGGAAAATCGCGGGAGAGCGCAGATCGCAAGTTCTCCTCTAATGCGGGTACAGCGATATGGGAGCTCTTCTTAAGTCCGATCACCATGGTGGCGTCCTGTGGGCCGCTCGTCCACAGATAAACCAAATTGACCGGATAACTCGGAGCGTAGCTGCCGACGTAGCTAATGCTGATTTCAACGTTCTCCGGCCCCGCGAGCCTTTTGATTTCCTCCAGCACCTTGAGCGTCATCTGCTCGGTGACTTCAATCCGTGTTCCGGTGGGAGCGCGCATCCGCAGTTGAAGCTGATTTTCACGGGTCTGCGGGAAAATCTCACGTCCAAGCCGGGGTCCGAGGAGCACAATCATCAGCAGACAGGCGGCGGCATAAACCGCGGCCACAAGCCGCCGCCGGTTTATGACCTTTTCGGCCAGCTTGCCGTAGTGGTCGCGGAACCGCGCAAAGCTCCACTTTTGTTCACCGGACGGTTCCGGGGCGTGATGAAGCTTCGATGTCCAGATGTAAAGAATTGGGACGAGAGAGTTGGAGAAAACAAATGCGGCGGTCATGGCGAATGCAACCGCAATTGACAATGGGACGAACAGGGACCTGCTCACGCCGACCATCAGGAACGATGGCGCGAACACGGCGAGCACCGCAAGCAACGCGAGAAAACGCGCGGTGACGGTTTGAAGGGTTCCCTGAAGAGCGGCCTGAGCCTTGTCATCGCCGAAGGCGCGATTGGTGTGGACGTTTTCAATTTCCACCGTCGCCTCGTCCACAAGAATGCCGACGGCGAGAGCGAGGCCTCCGAGCGTCATGATGTTGACGGTCTGGTTTGTGAGCCACAGCCCCACGATGGCGGTCAGCAGGCAAAACGGAATGAAAACCACCACAATGAGCGAGCTTCGCCACTCGCGCAGGAAGAGGAATACCATGAGTCCGGTGAGCAGCGCTCCCAGAATCCCCTCCCGGATAAGTGAAATGAGCGAATTCTTCACATAAACGGATTGGTCAAATTCGAAACTCACCTGAACGTCCGCGGGAAGAACGTTTTCAAACCGGCCCATGCTGGCTTTGACTTCGTTCACGACGGACAGTGTGGAAGCGTCCGCGCGCTTGGTGACGGGCAGGTAGACAGTCCTGCGCCCATTGACCAGCGCGTAGCCCAGCGTGATGTCGCTGCCGTCTTCAATCCAGCCTACGTCGTGCAGAAAGACGGTGGGGCCGGCGCCGGTGCGGATAGGCAGGTCCGCCAGACGGCGGTAGTCAGAAACCACTGCGTTCGTGGGCGTAATGCGGTCCAGGGCGCCGGTGCGCACGTCGCCTGCAGGGGCGATCACGTTCCCTGAAAGCAACGCCTTGACCACCTCGCCCGTTGACATGCGATAGCTGTTAAGGCTGTCGCGGTTGACGTGAATCACAATCGTGCGCGAGCTGCCTCCAAAGGTCGAGGGCGATGAGACGCCGGGCAGGGTGGTGAAAAGCGGGCGGACGCGATTAAGCGCCAGGTCCTGCAGCTCTTCAACGGGGTGCGTCTTGCTCGAAAAGACGAGATAGCCTGCAGGCACGCTGCCGGCGTCAAACCTTAAAACGAACGGAGGGACGGTCCCCGCCGGCATGTAGGCTTGGGCGCGGCTGATGTACGAAGTGGTCTGAGCGAGCGCCTGATTCATGTCGACGCCCGGCAGAAACGTCAGCTTCATCAGGGAAAAATTTTCAATTGACCGGGACTCCACGCTCTGCAGCCCCGCGACGTAGAGAAAGTTATACTCGTAGTAGTACGTTAAGTATCCTTCCATCTGGGCTGGGCTCATCCCGCCGTAAGGCTGCGCCACATAGATGACCGGAAGATTGAGATTGGGAAAAATATCGATCGGCATCCTGGTGAGCGCGAGAATGGAGCAAAGCGCAATGC
>JBOGJY010000201.1:0-7965 GCA_050745325.1 Terriglobia bacterium | reverse complement strand
CAATCGACTGAATATGAAGGGGATAGCCGGATTGATCCGGTACAATGAGGCATATTACACAAAATAAAGGAGATTGCGGCTTGGGTAGAGTTCCGCTCCGCTTGGTTTCCGGTTTGGTAAGCCGTTTTTCGGCCATCGGGCATGAACTCGGGCGAGACTGAGGCAGGCTCTACAGGGCGGCAAAGGACTTGTGGAGGGTTGCGCTGGAGCCCCGGTATCTTGCCGGCAAGCCGGGACGGCGGGGCTACGCCGCCGCGTTCACAGACAGGCGATCCGAAATTCAAACTAACCCATTACCGTAATCCTCAATAAAGAGGAACGCGGCCAGGAAGTGAGCAGTGATTCAGTTTCGATGCTCGGAGCGCACGCGCAGAACCTGAACGTCAGGCTCTGCGCGCGGGATGGCCGGCAGGATAGGAGAAACATGAGCGGAGCGCCAAAACCGGCGCAGTACGATAACTTAGTACGCTGCATTTGCCAGCGCCACCGCGCGGGCCGCGATAAACGCCGGCGGAATGCTGGTGCGCGCCGGGCTCAGCATTCTGCGCACTCTGGCTCGAAGGTGTGTGATCGCCGCGCTGTGAATTTGCGAAACCCGCGATTCATCAATCTCAAGCGCCTCGCCAATCTGCTTCATGGTCAGGTCCTGCTCGTAGTAGAGCGAAATCACGATGCGTTCGCGCTCGGGAAGGGTGGCGGAAGCCTTGGCCAGCAGATCTCTCCGCTCCCGCTGGTAACAAAGGGCGAACGGGTTTTCGCTATCGCTGGCGGGCAAATTGGCTTCATCCACAACTGAGGTCTCAGGGATGTGATTGGGCCGCATCCATTCTACTCCCATGCTATTGAGTTCGTGGACAGTCTTATACCATTTACGCAAGCTGACGCCGAGAGCGCCAGCCATCTCTTCGTCTGTTACCGTGCGGCCTAACCGCGCTTGAAGTTGCTGGCAAGCTTTCTCCGCATTCTTATTCTTCCGCCGCATATCGCGCGAAGCAGTGTCCAGATCGCGGAGACTGTCGAGGATGGCGCCGCGGATACGATGGCGGGCGTAGGTCTCAACCTTCACGTGCTTGCGGGCGTCGAACTTCTGCACGGCGTCGAGCAGCCCCACCACGCCGGCTCCAGCCAAGTCGTCTACATCCACATGCTGTGGCAGCCGCTCGCGCATTTCAAAAGCGACTCGCCTGACCAAGGGCAGCAGCTTCACCGCGAGTTCGTCGCGCCCAGGGAGTGTCTGCGCGGCGGCCCTGAGCGAATGCGGCCTCTCCACCGCCGTATAATGGGCGCCCGTCACGCTTTTTCCTTTTGGCGAGCGATGGAGGAGTGGCCTGGAATTCAAATCATGTGCTTGCGAGTTAGCAACATTCACTTGAGCAGACATTGGAGATTCCCTCGTTTCGGATGATTTTTTCGAACTGCGCTGGCTGCCTGGCGTTTTCGGGCACACGCCTGCGCGGGCGTGAAACCGTGCTTCTGCGCCCAGCCTCTGCTGTTCGCTTGTTCCTGAGTTTGCCCTGCGCGCCCTCTAGAAGAGCACGCGGCGTGCCAAGCTGCGAAGAGTCAATCCAGAGGGTTGTTCAGCGGGCGCCGGGCTGCGCTCTGGCGCAAAGGTGAGACTTAACTAATCTGTGGATGAGCGGCCGGCGCGCCCCGCGGCAGAGCGATGATCGGCGCGCGGTGGGCTAATCCTGGTAATAGGCTAATCGTAGCAACTGCAATAGGTTGCGGAGCCTTAACGTCGAAATAGCTTGCGTCAATTCAGCGTAGGGCCAAGCTCAAAATGAACGGCAAGGGCTTAGTAAAACGAACGATCCACATTACCCACTGGTTAAGCAAATTAATTGTCACGTGCGGCTGTGCCTTGGGGACGCCGGTCCACCCGCGCCTGAAAGTCAGATTCCGCTGTTCCGTAATGGGAATTTGGGTTCCGGTTTGAAAAAGCCCAGTCCAGTCCAAATAGCTGACAGGAGATGGGTTGGCCGTGGCTGGGCTGCCGCCTCGACGCACTACTACGCCAACCAGGGAGAAAACAGTCCTACACCGGCCAAGAGAAACAGAGTGGCCGCCATTTGTAGCCTCAAGTAGCCGGGCGGTTGAGTCGATAGACTTTGAGAATGGAGAACAAGACCCCTGAAGGCACAAGTTCGAGCAGCGTGGGTTCGTCCAGGAAGCGCGGAATTAACCGGCTTGCCAGGCGCGCTCACGGGCAGTCAAAGGACAAAAAGCCGACTATGCAAACCTCGTCACCGGAAGGCCAAATCACACAACCTGTTGCGGCGCTTCGCCATGTCTTTGAAGAATCGATGGAGTTGATGCGGCCCGGAGACATCTTATTGTTGGACGGAACACAATCGTTGCGGGAGCTTGTGGACACCGCGTTTTTTGCGATTCTGGCCTGCCCCTTTTGTGGCAAGCTCGACCTGCTGACTCAGTCGCAGTACTCTGGCGCCGAAACCGTGATCTGCGGCTACGATGATTGCACCTGCCATTTCCGGATCAATGGGCGGCAGGAAATTGCCTATCTTCCCGTCAACTGACGGGGCGTCCGGCTGCCCCCTCAGTAGTAGTTAGAAGGAGCGCACATGACCTGCCCAAAATGCCAGAGCGGTAATCCCGAGACAGCGCGCTTCTGTGTGCGCTGCCACGCGCCCTTGCGCTTCACGTGCCCCGCTTGCGGGCATACACAGGAACAGGGCGGAAAATGCGCTAAATGCGGCGTGGACTTTGCAAAGTACGCGGCGGTGATGGAGTTTCAGATGAAAAAGGAAGTGCGCGGGCGGCGCGAGAGCGCAAAGAGCCGCAACGATCTTATTAAACAGGCGCTGTTGCTTCCGGTCACGGGCGGGTGGTCACTGCTTCGATACATGCGGTCGGCGCTGGGGGGCAATGGGCGGTAGGCTATTTGTAGCGTTGCTTACACGAACCGGGTTTTAACACAGCGGTCGTTCGCCGGGACCAATGAAAAACCGCAGGGCTAAAGAGCGAGCCCTGCGCTAGAACTGCCTTTTCGTGGCGCGGCGGGTTCAATTCGCGTTATGGCGGCTCGCCATATAACGTTTGGCGCTGGTCACAAGGTCAGCCGCTTCCGGCATCTCAGAAATAGCTTTCTTGACCTCGGGGCTGTTTTCCACCTGCAGACGGTCAGCCTCCAGCACGCCAAACGTGGCCCCTAGAATGTCTTCGCTAATCTGCTGCTTGATAAATTCAAGATTGTCCGAAAAATCCTTCTGGGATAGATCGATCTTTTCCTTTTTCAAGAAGCCCTTGAACTCTTGAATCACCGCGTCATCCGCAATAAAGCTGTTTGGCACATCGGGATGCTGCGCCATATATTCTTTGCCAAAATTGAAGAACACGCTGCGTCCGAGAAGCTTTTCCTGTATGGCGTTCGGCTTGGGCGTTTCAAAAAGCACGTCGGGCGTGATTCCGCCGCCGCCGTACACCTTGCGGCCTCCGTCCGTGTAGTAGACCTGCTTGTGGGAAGCCGGGGGCTCGCCTTGATGATTGAAATAATCGTAGAGCGAGAGGTCAGAATAATCCCGCTGGATGAGGCGTCCGCTGGGCGTATAGTAATGCGCGGTGGTCAGCGCCAGCCCGGCGTGATCGTTGAGGGGGAACACCGATTGCACCAGGCCTTTTCCAAAACTTGGCTGGCCAAGAATAAGGGCGCGGTCGTGATCCTGCAGGGCGCCGGAGACGATCTCCGCGGCGCTAGCCGTGTTCGGCCCCACCAGAACCACCATGGGGTATTCGTAGCCGTGGTTTCCATTCACGGCGTAGTAGCGCCGCTCCGCTGAATTGCGCCCGTAGTGGTAAACGATAAGCTGATTCTTCTCGAGGAACTGGTCCGCCACTTCCACCGCCTCCTGGAGCAGGCCTCCCGGATTTTCGCGCAGGTCGAGAATCAGCCCCCTCATATGGTCCGCCTCCATCCGTTTCAAGGCAGCCGTAAGCTCGGGATCAGTGGTCTCATCAAACTTCGTGATGCGGATATAACCAATTCCCGTTCCCGGCGGGATCATAAAAGCTGTTTCAACGCTATTCTGCGAAATCTCCGCGCGCGTCACCGTAAATTCCAGCGGCTTGGGGACTCCGGCGCGGCTGACCGCAACCGCCACTGTGGTTCCGCGCGGACCCTTCAAGAGGTTCGCCACTTGATCCGTCGAGAGCCCTTCAGCCGATTTCCCATTAATCTTCACAATCTCATCGCCCGCCCGGATGCCGGCGCGCATGGCTGGAGAGCCGTGCAGAGGGTAGATCACCACCGTCACCAGCTTGTTGAACTGGTCAAGGCGGGTGCCAATATACATCCCGACGCCCGAATACTTTCCCTCCTGATCTTCGCGCAGGGATTGGAAGGCCTTTGGGCTGAAGAAATTGGAGTGGGGATCGAGGGTGCGCAGCATCGCCGGGATTGCCCCTACGGTCATGCTGGCAGCGGGGCCATAGATGGATTCATTGGGCTTCAGCGGATCAGCGTAATTCTGCTGGACCAGGTCATAAATGCGGGTAAACTGCTTCATTGCGTCCTGGACGCTCGAATCGCCCGGGTCGGAGCCGGTCGCCTCCACGCGGCTCCCATACATGCCGCCCAACAACGCACAGAGAACAATGATTGAAATTACGAACCAAGCCAGGCGCCGCGTCTGCATGATCTAAACCTCAAAATTCAGTGACAAGTGATGAGTGACAAATGACGAGCCAGCCCTTGGCTGGATTATTCACGAATCGACCCCTAGCTCTCAAGGCGGACTGAGTGAATAATCCGGGCTAGACCCAATACTGTTCACTTAAGTCCAACTCGCCCTTCCGCTGCGGCTATACAGAGCGCAGAAAACAAATTCGCACCGTCGTGAAAGGGCACGGCTTCAGCCGTGCCGGAAACGGCGTATAATTGCCTGTCATTCTGAGCACAGCAAAGGATCTGTTTGTAAATCAGTGGGAAAAGCAGATTCTTCGCTGTGCTCAGAATGACAGCGCGAGAACGTTTTCCAACAAACTGCCAAAGGGCAGCCGCTTGATGAATGTAATCCCGGGCCAGGCGCGGGTGTCTTTGCTCGTCGCTGCAGTTGGATATCCCGTGCCCCGTAACCTTTTTCAGCCACCCGCTGAGGGCTGATCGCTGAGAGCCGATTGCTTCCTACTGCTGCAGTCCCCTTGACGCCATATAACGTTGCGCCTGAATCAGGAGCTCTTTCGCCTGCGCGAAGCTATCAAGCGCCCTCCCGACCAGCGGGTCATCGTTCACCTTGATCTGGTCCGCCGCCTCAGGCCCGTAGATGGTCTGCACCAACTGTTCCTGGATATGCTGGCGGATGAACTCCTCATTTTCCTTAAAGTTCTGAGCGGAAACGGACACGTCATCACCTGCCAGAAACTTCCGGAATCCGTCCAACACCTTGCCGTTCACTTTGAAATCTTCAGGAACCGTCTTATGATCCGCGAGGTAACTCCGGCCGAAATCAAAGAACGCGCCTGCGCCCACAAGCCTCTGTTCCGTAGGATTCGATTTTTCCGGTGGCGCGAGAACGTCCGGCGTAATCCCGCCGCCGCCGAACACCTCGCGCCCGCCGTCGGTCAGGCGGGCCTGAGTGTGGGGCAGGGGAGCGGGGTCGAAATGATTATAGTAGTCGTAAAGCGAAATGTTGGAATATTCGCGCTGGATGAGCCGGCCACTGGGCGTATAATAGTGCGCCGTGGTCAGCAGCAGCATGGTGTCATTGCTAAGCGGGTATTCGGTTTGCACCAAGCCTTTGCCGAAACTCCGCTCGCCCATCACGAGCGCGCGGTCGTGGTCCTGCAGCGCCCCGGTGACAATCTCCGCCGCGCTGGCTGTATTGTTATTGATCAGCACGATAATCGGATACTCGGGTCCCTCCTCGCCATTCTCCGCATAATATTTCTGTTCGGGCGAGCTCCTGCCGTTATGGTAGACGATCAACTGGTTCTTGCGCAGGAAATGGCTGGCCACTCCGACCGCCTGATTCAGCAGGCCGCCCCGGTTCTCACGGAGGTCCAGGATCAATCCCTTGAAGTCCTGCTGGCCAAGTTTGTTCAGCGTCTCGCTAAGCTCCGGGTTGGTGGTCTCATTAAATGTGTTGATGTGAATATAAGCGACGCCGGGCCGGATCATAAAAGCCGTGTCCACGCTAGGCTGGGTGATTTTCTGCCGTTTGAGGGTGAAATCAAGCGGGTGTGAAGCCCCTTCGCGCGCCACCGTCACGCGGACCATGGTATCGCGGGGCCCGCGAAGCATGTCCGCCACCTGCGTGGTATCGATGTTTGCGGTGGGCTTGCCGTCCACCGCGATGATGGTGTCTCCCGGACGCAAGCCGGCGTTAAAGGCGGGCGAATCCGGCAGCGGCTGCTCCACGACGGTCTCCATCTTTCCCTTTTTATCCGGGCGGGGACCGATCTGCATACCAACTCCAAAGTAATCGCCGCGCATTTCCTCCTGCATTTGCGCGAAGCTCTTGGGATCAAAGAAATTCGAGTGCGGATCCAGCGAGCGAAGCATCGCAGGAATCGCCCCGATGCTGTTGCTGCCCGAAGGTCCGTAGATGGTGGGGTCGGGCGTTATCGGGTCGGCGTAATCTTTCTCAATCAACCCGTACGTTTCGCTGAACGCCTTCAGGCTATCTCTGACCCTCACACCGGTTGCGCCACTTTGGGGCGGCGCGGCGTTCGCAGCCGGCGCTGCGCCCGGGGCTTGAGACGGCGTCGCAGCCGCCGGTGTCTGGGTACGCCCGGAAAGTGGGCACAACGCCACCACTAGCGCCGCGCACGAGATGACACATCCAACATTTTTCATGGAGCTTGGCTCCTTCGCTATGAATCTCCTTCAGTATAACATCGGTTAACCGCCAGTAAACAAGCGGCCCGAGCCCGCTTGGAAAAAGCCCCACGGTTAAACTTCGAACCCTGTACGATAAAACCGGCCGGATCCGCCTATGGAGTGCGCCCGCAATACGCTGCGGCTCTTTCCAAAATTGCAAATCGCAAATCCAAAATTGGGAAAGCCGCCATGCGCGTTGACACTTCACGAGGATGGATGCTAGAAAGAGACAATGGGTTTTTTCCACGCTTTCATGTGGTGAGCGTAGCTCAGCTTGGTAGAGCGCCAGACTGTGGATCTGGACGTCGCGGGTTCGAATCCCGTCGCTCACCCCAATCTTTCCAATGGCTTGTGGTGGCTTCCCTTCGGGAGGTCGATGGGCAGGTTGCGCCTGGGGATTGTAGATTCTGGAGGACCTATTTGCGGAATTTTGCGGTCCAACCGGTCCATATAAACGATGTCGGCGCCAGGGATCATGTGCCCGTAAATGTCCACAGTAATCTTCATGGCTACTCGAATGCTTCGGAGCATGCTCCGCGTCATTTTGCTGAAAAGATTCTCGAGAGTGTTAGTCTAAGATAGATTTCGGGATAATTCGGTGGTAGTCCAATGCTGGCAAACAACGAGGGAGGCCATCATGACCACCCTGAGCTGCAAAGGTTGCGGGGCATCGGATTACGTGAAGAACGTCAGAGTGCGTGGTTTGTAGCGCTATCGCTGCAAGGCGGGTGCGTATAATTTCACCGCGACGCCGCCGCGCGGCAAGCACCCGGCGATGAAGGCGCTGACCATCATGACCCAGACCGACTGTGAAGCTCCGAAGGCTGGCGTGCATACGCTCAAGGATTATTACAAAGAACTGGCCATGATCTGGGAGAGACACACCTGATATGAATTTAACATCAACCACTGATCCGAGCCGGCGACCTCATCCGTTTTCAGGCGGAGAACGGGGAGGGTACCCGGTTTACGGGCCGCGATTACGGGGATTCGCCAGTTACCTGGATGGCGCGGACGCTGGCGTAGTTCGTGACCGGAATGAACGATAACAGCAGTTTTCCCTGGGCATTAGGGCGGAGGCCGTGAAACGTTCGAACCACGGCGCGATTGTCGCCGCCCGCCTCTTTGAA
>JBOGJY010000200.1:0-2075 GCA_050745325.1 Terriglobia bacterium | reverse complement strand
ATTAATCTATGTGACGGTCCAACGGCCGGGCAGGATGCCCGAAGGCGCTCTTTATACGAGAGGCCGCCGCTACAACCGCACCGAGGGACGCTTAATTCGCCTTGCGCCCGGCGCCAGAGGATCCCGTTTGGTCGAGCTGCTGCTTGAGATCGGCGAGTCCAGGATAATTCGGGTTAATCGCGGCCAGCCGGTTCAAAGCCTCGCGCGCGCCGGTGTAGTTGTGTGTCCCTTCCATATTCACCAGCGCCAGGTTAAACAAAGTCGGCTCGTGGCGAGGATCGATTTCGAGCGCCGCGCGCAGTTGGCTGGCGGCCTCACGCGCCCGGCCAAGGCTAAAATAGCATGTCGCCATGTCCGTCCGCGCATCTACATTCTTGGGGTCGAGCGCCAGAGCTTGCTGATACCAGGAAATAGCTTGGTCATACTGCTTCCGGTCATATAGAAAATCCGCCAGCTTCAGCCGGGGCGCCGGGTTGCCGGGGTTGTGCTGCGAAGCGTCTTTGAAGAATTGGATCACCTCAGCGTCGGTGAGCTGAGGATGGCCTTTGGGAAGCTTGGAAGCCAGGTCCGCTTCCCCGCTATCCGATGAAGCCTGGCTGCTGGAAGGTTCCGGCGAAGCCGGCTGACTAGATTGGCCTGATGGGCCAGATGGGGCTGAATCGCCGGCGGGCTGCTGGCTTGACGCCGATGATGCAACCGGGGTTTCCCGCTGTAGGGGCCGCTGCAGGGAGCTTCGATGGGCGCTGAACGCAAACCCGGCGAGGAACCCTACGCCGAGGAAGACAACCGCCGTGATCAACGTTTCTTTTTTCATGGAACCATGTGAAAAAACCACAAAACCACCACGCATTGCGGTAACGGCGGCCTCTGGCCGCCGGTTTTTTTATAGTAAAGACCGGCAGCCAGAGGCCGCCGCTGCCGTACATGGTGGCCGTGGACTTATGTCCCCTCGTATATTATTGCTCAATACCGCGAATGATGCTACAACCATAGCCGTGCAAACAGTAAGATCGCGCATTCGCTACCTCATGATATCCGGCGCCATTCTCGCCATTGTGCTGTGCACGCTCTCCGCCGAGCCTGCGGGGCCAATACGTCTACCGTTCGGCCCGTGGAAGCGAGCGTCCACCCTGCCGGTGATTTCACCAATTGGATTACCTGCGGGGAATGGCTTCGAATCCGCCGGAACATTTAACCCGGCAGTGATCAAAAAGGGCGGCGAGTTTGTGATGCTCTATCGCGCGCAAGACAGCCACGGAACATCGACGCTGGGCATGGCCACAAGCCGCGACGGAGTGCGCTTCACCCGGCGGAAGGCTCCGGTGTTCGGGCCGGCGGCGCCCTACGAAAAGGGCGGCGGGACGGAAGACCCGCGCCTGGTTCGCTTTGGCCGCACGTATTATCTGACGTACACCGGCTACAACAACGTTGATGGCAAGGGGCCGGGCGGAAAAGACGCCCAGCTTTGTCTCGCAACTTCCATCGATCTGATTCATTGGACGCGCCGCGGCGTCATCATGCCCGCTTACCGGGGCAAGTGGAACATCGGTTGGACGAAATCCGGCGCGATTGTTCCTGAAAAGATCAACGGCAAATACTGGATGTACTACCTGGGCGACGCCAGGAACCATCCGAGCCAGATGGGCGTGGCCGAATCGGCTGATCTTCTGCGTTGGACGGACGCGACGGCTCACCCGGTCCTCGCCAGCCGGCCCAGCAGCTTCGATTCCCGCGTGGTTGAGCCAGGCCCCCCGCCCGTCATCACGCCCGATGGAATTCTCCTGATTTATAACGGCGCGGACGACCATCTGGTTTATTCCACTGGCTGGGCGCTATTTGATAAGAACGACCCGACCCGCGTTCTCGCGCGCGCCCGCACTCCGATTTTCCGCCCCGTGTTGCCTTGGGAGAAGACAGGCCAAACACCCGGCGTTGTCTTCGTCGAAGGCCTCGCGCACAGTGGAAACCGCTGGCTGTTTTATTATGGCGGCGCGGATAAATATGTGGGGGTGGCGGTCGCGAACAATCAGTAGCTGTAGCGGCGGCGTCCTCGCCGCCGGTCTTTACTCTTTGAC
>JBOGJY010000199.1:0-5417 GCA_050745325.1 Terriglobia bacterium | reverse complement strand
GGCACGCCAAGGTGGCGGCAATCTCGCTGCCACCCGGAGACATGGAGACCGCGCGTGAGGCGTCGCGCCAGATTGTTCAGGAATTGCGCGTTTCTTCCTGAACGGCATATTAAGCCGCTTACAACCGGGAACGGGTTGCGAGTATCGGAGTTTCCGGGGTTATCGGATTACCGGGAGGCGCCGTTATGAAACGAAGCAGAGGCTGTTCTCTCTACGCTCCGCGGAAGGTAGCAAGCGCGCGGTCTGCCCACATTATCCCGCCGAACGTTGTTTTTATCGCAATTCTCCTTTTGGTTCTGTCCGTGCAATGCGTCGCCGGAACCCTCAGACTCGGCCCGCGAGGCCCGGTTCCTCTGCTCACAAATCAGCCATCCGCCGGTCCTTCATCAGGCGTCTCACCATCCGGGGCGTCATTGCCTGCGGGGACCATCCTCTACATCCGCCTGGTCACACCTGTAAGCACGGCCACGTCCAAAGTCCACGCGACGATCACCGCGCATATCGTCCGGCAAGTGATGGACGGAAATTCTGTTGTGGTTCCTCTGGGCGCCGTGCTCGAAGGCGACATCGACAAAATTGTGAAGAGCACTGACCCGGAGACTCCAGCGCTATTAGGGTTGAAGTTTAGCAAGCTGGAGCTTCCTCAAGAAAAACCGGTGGCGATTTCATGCCATCTCTCACAAGTTGAAAACGCCCGCGAGTCGGTGCTTGCGGATGGCTCAGTCTTAGGCGTCAAGTCAAGCCAGATGGGCTCGACTTATGTTAATGACGCTTTGGGGAAACTAGCGCAGTCCTTGCCCAGCCTGAGTTCAGCCATTCAGGATGCTCAAAAGAAGCAGATCGGCTCGCCAGACGTGGATATCGTCTTCCCGGCTGGAACGGATATGCAGGTGACGCTCGATGCGGCGCTTCCGGTGGAGAAGACTTACTCGGCGGCAGCCGTAACCTTGCCGGGCGATCTCGCTGCGGCTGTGCGCGCCCTGCTCACTGGCGTGCCCAAGCGGTCAGAGACCGCGGACGGCAAGCCGGGCGACCCGCTCAATCTGGTGATCGTAGGCAGCCAGCAGCAGATTACCAACGCGTTTCTGCAGGCGGGGTGGATCGTGCCGCGCCAAAAGCAGAGTCAATCGGTTTGGAAGACCGTTCAAGCCATGATTCAAGACCAAGGCTATGGCGCCGCGCCCATCTCGAACCTTTATCTCTTCGCCCGGCCGCAGGATCTGGCATTCGAGAAGGTGCTTGACACATTTAACATGCGCCACCACCTTCGCTTATGGAGGTCTGCCGCAAAGGCGCCGGATGGCCGTGAAATATGGGTTGGCGCCGCAGTCCACGACACCGGTATCGATATTCATCCGGGTGTGGTGTCGCACGCAACCGACCCCAACCTGGATGACGAGCGCGCTAAGGTTGGCGCTGACTTGCTCGACACGAGCCTCGTGAACGGGGAAGCCCTGCTCATACCGCCTCAACCGCTGACCCAGGGGCTTACCGGAACCGGCGGCGCTTGGCACACCGACGGCAAGCTGCTCGTGATCGATCTAAAATCAAAATGAACCGATGCGGCGGCCTCCGCAGAGCGACTGGCGCGCACCATCCCTCGTTAATATCCCCCTCTCTGAAACAGCGTGGCTATGCGGCGGTCTCTATCATCGCAGGCCTCGATTCCTACCCCCTGCAGCCGAAGCCGGGATAAGATCGATGAACCAAATGAACTAAACGGGGGCCGACGCCGTCTTGCATAATAGAACAGCGATGGAAGCGAGTGCAGGTGAGGTTGCGCAAATTGCAGTGGACTCTCGTGCCCTTCCGGAGGCGGAATTTGAGGAAAGACTCCGGGAGTGCTGCCGCCTTGCCTTCCGCGTGGCGTTCGCCGTGCTTCGCCGGCGCGAGGAGGCCGAGGACGTGGCCCAGGATACGCTGTTGCGCGCCCACCGCGAATTCTGCCGTATGCGCAATCCCGAACGGCTAGACGCGTGGGTGGTCCGCGTCGCGTGGCGCTTGGCCATCGACCGCCAGCGTTCTTCGAGGAGGCGCGAACGGCGCGAACAATTGGCAGTGAGTTTCGACCCCAGCCTGACCGCGGAGGAGCTGGCGGCGTCAAGCGAATTTGAACGGGCGCTCCACTGCGCCCTGGATGATCTTCCGGAGAAGCTTCGCGCCGTTATAGTGCTCGCGGCGATTCAAGGCTACGACACAGCCGAGGTGTCACGGCTGCTGGACTTGCCGGAAGGCACAGTGAAATCAAGACTCCATACCGCAAGAAAGAAGTTGGCTGAAAAAATGAGGAGGTTCGCAAAATAGAGCAGCGCGCGGGCAGTGCGGCAACTCGAGGAAATGTCATGCTGAGCGAAGCGAAGCATCTGCTTTTAAACTGGGGAAAAACAGATTCTTCGCTGCGCTCAGAATGAAGGGTCCTCGAAATCTTGTTAAAGAACAGGAATTTACGATTTTGCAATGCAGGCTTCCGGCGTTTGACCCTGCGACTTTTGGCGCGGCTCCGTGAGCGAACACAGACACGATGACTTGTAAGCGGTACGCAAAATGGATAAACGATGCGGCGCTTGGCCCTCTCGATGCGGCGCGTGGAGCCAAACTCCGTCAGCACTTGCTGAGATGCGCTCGCTGCCAAGGGGAGATCGATCGCGAGCGGCGCCTTCTGGCAGCTATTGACCATGCGATGGCGAGCTCTCGTGCCGTCGAGCCGGCGGCTCGCCTCCACATCCAGGTCCGGCAAAAGATTGCCAAGGGTGTGGCTGCGAAAGTTGGTTTTTCGTTTCCCCTGCGCGGCATGGCTACGGTTGCAGCAGCTTGTGCTGTCATTGGAGCTGGTGTATTGGTGTGGCAGATGCAACGGCCCTCAACGCGCCGACTGAAGGCTCCAACGGTAACGGTCGCCCGCGAGCAACCCGCGCCGCAACTCGTACTGCATGAAACAAAAACCGTGGCGCCTCCCGTTAACCGGGCGCGTCAAGAGGCAGTCCGCCATTCTAAGCGCCGCGCGCGATTAAACCGTTCAGGGGGCAATCCGCCGCGTCGAGACGCGATGCCCCAAGTCCTTGTTCCGAAGGACGAGATGGCGCTTGTGCTCGAGCTCTATAACGGCGTGCGCACAGGCAAAATTGATGGCGCTTCACTCCTGGCGACGCCACCCGGATTCAAGCGTGAAGCCGATGGAACGCTTGTGCCCACGCCCATCGAAATTAAGCCAATTGAAATCTCGCGGTTGGATTCGGGGCAGAATGGTGTGAAAAACCGGCCAGACGCGCTGTAGGGGTAGCGCTGGTAGCCCGGTCAGCGTCTTTCGATCGGGGGCCTCTTTCAAACCCTCGGTCAACCACAAGGCCGTTGACCGTGGCTACCGCCCAGGCGCGAAGCAGCACCACACGCGAAGAGCGCCGACACGACATCGAACCGCAAAGGAGCGTTTATGAGAACCAAGAAAATTCTCACTAGTAGTTTGGTGAGCTTCTTCATTCTGGCAGCGGTCGCTACGGGGCAAAACAAGCCAATGCCTTCCGAACCAGCAAAACTCCTTGTTCCATACAAAATAGATGTCGTTTTCAAGGAATATAAGGGGACAAAGGAATTAAGCAGCTTGCCGTATACAGTTTCCGGCATCGCCACCGATCAATCGCCGGCTATGTCTCACTTTCGAATGGGACTCAATGTCCCAATTGCCACCGGGTCGTACGGTATTCCAACCAAAGGCGGTTCGCCAAGTGCGAGCGATTTGGCTTTTACTAACACTCAGTTCAGTTACAAGAATGTGGGAACCAATATTGATTATCGCGGAAAAACTCTTGGGGGGGGACTCTTTGAGGTCAGTCTGATCGCAGATCGATCATCCCTCTCCCCGACGGGAACTGCTGAGCCGATGCTAGGTGGCATCGCTCCTCACCAGCCTATGTTCGCCAGTTTCAGTACTAGCCTCGATTTGGTTATGCGGAACGGGCAGACCATCGAAAGTACAGTGGCGACCGATCCCATCAGAGGGCTGGTGATCAAAGTAGACGTGACGCTGCACGTGATGAAAGAGCAATGATACGTGTAGCGCTGGGCTTCAGACCGGCATGTGCCGCCGGGATGGGGGGCTACGCCGCCGCATTCACAGGCAGGCGATCCGAAGAAATTCAAACTAACCCACTACGGCCAATTCTCCTCTCTTGTCTCTTTCTCCCGTTTCTGATTAGATGGATTTATGACGTTGACCCGGGAAATCAACCAGGTTCATCCAGTGGCCCCTGCGGAGCGCGTGGGGCACGTGCGCTATGCGATCCGCGACATCGCCGTCCTGAGCGAGCAGCTTGCCCGGCAGGGAAAGTCCATAATTTCGCTGAATATCGGCGACCCGGTCGCTTTTGATTTCGAGACGCCGCCCCACCTGGTCGAGGCGGTAATCAAGGCCATGCGCGACGGCAGGAACGGCTATGCGCCATCGCTCGGAGTGGATGAGGCGCTGGAGGCGATTCGCGGGGCCGCGGAGCGCGAGGGCATTCGCAATATCCAAACCGCGTTTGTCACCTATGGCGTGAGCGAAGCGGCGGACCTTTCCCTGACGGGGTTGATGAATCCGGGCGAGAGTGTATTGACACCTTGCCCGAACTATCCGCTTTACTCAGCCATTCTGGCCAAGCTTGGTGCGGAGGACGCGCCTTACCGGCTGGACGAAGCTCGCGGCTGGGAGCCTGACCTGGATGATCTGGCTGCGAAGATTACCAGTAGAACTCGAGCGATAGTCGTGATCAATCCGAATAATCCTACCGGCGCGGTTCACTCACGCAAGACCATTGAGGGCATCATCGAACTTGCGCGGCGGCATCGCCTGGTGATCTTCAGCGATGAAATTTACGACCGGCTGATCCTTGACGACGCCCCGCACACCACGCTCGCAGCCCTGGCTCCTGACCTGCCAGTGGTTACTTTTAAAGGGCTTTCGAAAAATTACTTGATGCCTGGCTGGCGGGTAGGCTGGGTAATTATCAGCGGCCCCGGCGGCGCTTTAGAAAACTACACCGGGGCGCTCCACCGGCTGGTGCGGGCAAGACTAAGCGGCAATAACCCAATTCAATACGCTATCCGGCCGGCGCTTGAAGGGCCGCAGGATCATCTGCCCGGATTTATTCAAAAGCTCCGGGCGCGCCGCGATCTCACCGTAGAATTGTGCCGGCAAACGCCGCGCCTAAGCTGCGTTCCGCCGCGCGCCGCCTTCTACGCCTTCCCGAAGATTGACATCCCTGGAGGCGATGAAGAATTTGTCCGGCAATTGCTCATTGAGAAGCAGGTTCTGGTGGTGCATGGCAGCGGTTTTGGACCGCTGGGCGCGCCAGGCCACTTCCGCATCGTTTATCTCGCCCCTGAGGATACACTGCGCCGCGCTTACCGGGCCATTGCGGATTTCATCCAGGAGCATTACG
>JBOGJY010000198.1:0-3234 GCA_050745325.1 Terriglobia bacterium | reverse complement strand
GGCAGCCAGGCGTGCAAGGCGCTGCGCGCCGACGGCTACGAAGTGGTGCTGGTGAATTCGAACCCGGCTACGATCATGACCGATCCGGAGCTTGCCGACTTTACCTACATTGAGCCGCTGACGGCGGAGTATCTCGACGCAATTATCGCGCGCGAAAAGCCGGACGCGCTGCTGCCGACGGTGGGCGGCCAAACGGCGTTGAACCTGGCCGTCGAGCTGGCGGAAAAGGGCATTCTGGAAAAGCACAACGTCAAGCTGATTGGCGCTTCGCTCAACGCGATCAAGATGGCGGAAGACCGGCTCTGGTTCAAAGACGCCATGCGCAAGATAGGACTCGAAGTCCCGCGCAGCGTGCTGGTGAACAACGCGGAATCCGCGCTCGAAGCGGCAGACCAGATCGGCTTCCCGATCATCATCCGGCCCTCGTTCACGCTGGGCGGCACCGGGTCAGGCATCGCCTACAACCGCGAAGAGTTTGAGGACATGGCCCGGTTCGGGATCGAAATCAGCCCCGTGCATGAAGTGCTGGTGGAAGAATCAGTGATCGGCTGGAAAGAATACGAGCTCGAGGTGATGCGCGATCACGCGGACAACGCCGTCGTCATCTGCTCGATTGAAAACGTGGACGCCATGGGCGTGCACACCGGGGATTCGATCACCGTGGCCCCCGCTCAGACGCTGACCGACAAGGAATATCAGGTGATGCGCGACGCGGCGTTCCGCGTGATTCGCGTGATCGGAGTGGAAACGGGCGGCTCGAACATCCAGTTCGCGGTTGAAGCCGCAACCGGCCGCATGGTGGTGATTGAGATGAACCCGCGCGTCTCGCGCAGCTCGGCGCTGGCTTCAAAAGCCACCGGCTTCCCCATCGCCAAAATCGCGGCGCGTCTCGCGGTGGGCTATCGCCTTGATGAAATCCCGAACGACATCACAAAAAAAACGCCGTCCTGTTTTGAGCCGGTCATCGACTATGTTGTGGTGAAGATTCCGAAATGGGCGCGCGAAAAGTTTCCTGACGCAGACCATACCTTGGGCACCCAGATGAAATCGGTAGGAGAGGTGATGGCCATCGGGCGGACCTTTAAGGAAGCTCTGATGAAGGGCGTGCGCTCTCTTGAGACGGGCCGCAAGAATCCCGCGCCTCCCGAAGATCAGGAAGAATTGCGGCGCCGCCTGGCTACCCCGCATCCGGAGAGATTGTGGGATATCTTCTATGCGCTCCGTTCGGGCGTCGCTGTGGAACAGATCGCAGAACTGACGCGAATTGACCCCTGGTTTCTGGATCAGATGCATCAGATTGTGGAGCTGCAAGGCGAAATGAAGCGGTTCGAAGTGGACACGGTCCCTGCGCTGGCGCTGCTCGAGGCAAAAAGACTTGGGCTATCGGACGGCGACCTGGCCGAGTTATGGAACGCCACAACCGATCGCGTACGAAGCCGCCGGCTGCAATTGAACGTCCGCCCGGTCTTCAAGCGCGTGGATACGTGCGCCGCGGAGTTTGAGTCTTTCACCCCTTACCTCTATTCCACATACGAAAGTGAGGATGAGGCGGACGTTACCGGCCGCAAGAAGATCATGATTCTCGGCAGCGGCCCGAACCGTATCGGCCAAGGCATTGAGTTTGACTACTGCTGCTGCCACGCCGCCTTTGCGCTGAAGGAAGAGGGTTACGAGACGATCATGGTGAATTGCAACCCCGAAACTGTCTCGACGGACTATGACACCGCGGACCGCCTATACTTCGAGCCGCTCACCTTCGAAGATGTGATGGCGATTGTGGAGCGGGAAAAGCCTTGCGGCGTGATCGTGCAGTTCGGCGGGCAGACGCCGCTGAACCTGGCCCGGCAGCTTAAGGAAGCCGGCGTCCCAATCGCAGGTACTTCACCCGAATCCATCGAGCTGGCTGAAGACCGCAAGCACTTCGGCGCGTTGCTCGCGCGTCTCGGAATCCCCCAGCCGGAAAACGGCGCGGCGATTAACGTGGAAGAAGCCGTTTCCATCGCCAGACGCATTGGCTATCCGGTGCTCGTCCGCCCCTCCTACGTGCTGGGCGGGCGTTCCATGGTGATCGCCTACGACGAAAAGACGCTGGTGGATTACGTGGAGCGCGCCGAAGAGCTGCAGCGGGCCTTCCCGATCCTGGTGGACCGTTTTCTTGAGAACGCCACTGAGGTAGACGTCGACGCCCTCTCGGACGGAAAGCAAGTGGTGGTGGCCGGCATCATGGAGCACATCGAAGAGGCCGGAATCCACTCGGGCGACAGTTCGTGCGTGCTGCCTTCGGTCCAGCTTTCCGAGAGCATACGCCAGACGCTGAAGCAATACACCGTCGAGCTTGCGCTTGCCTTAAACGTGGTGGGACTCATGAACGCGCAATTCGCCATCCAGAATGGAAACGTCTTCGTGCTGGAAGTAAACCCGCGCGCTTCCCGGACGGTTCCCTACGTGAGCAAGGCTACGGGCGTGCCGCTGGCGAAGATCGCCTCGCGCCTCATGGCCGGCCGCAAACTCAGTGATTTTGGTCTGGACGGCGAGTTGAAAGTGAATCATTATTTCGTCAAGTCGCCCGTGTTCCCCTTTATGAAGTTTCCCGGCGTCGATACGATTTTAGGACCGGAAATGAAGTCTACCGGCGAAGTGATGGGAGTGGGCGAAAGCTTCGGCCAGGCGTTTGCCAAAGCGCAATTGGCCGCCGGGCAGCGAATCCCAAACGCTGGCAGCGTCTTTTTTTCCGTCAACGATCACGATAAGCCCCAGGCGGCGCCGGTGGCGCGCGACCTGCATGAGCTTGGGTTCAAGTTGATTGCGACGCGAGGGACCATGCAGGCGCTGAAGGCGGCGGGATTGCCCGTTGAAAAAGTCTACAAGGTCAATGAGGGACGGCCCAACGTGGTTGACCTCATCAAGAGCGCGAAGCTTGATTTGATCATCAACACTCCGCTCGGCGGGCCCTCACGATTTGACGAGAAGGCCATCCGGCGCGCGGCTGTGCAGCACGGCATCACCTGCATTACCACGCTCTCCGCCGCGGCGGCGGTCGTAAACGGCGTGCGTGCCCAGCGCGAACACGGCATCCAGGTCTTCAGCTTGCAGCAATTACATGGAAAGGAACCAGGTTCCAAAGGGGATTATTCGCGAAATTTGGTTTGAGCGTCAGGAGGGCGCGGTTTTAACCGCGCCGTTAAAGGGCGCTTCAAATTTTCTTGCCTTGCCGGATGAGCGGCTCGTTATAAC
>JBOGJY010000197.1:0-5120 GCA_050745325.1 Terriglobia bacterium | reverse complement strand
CCTATCGCCCGTACAACGGCCCAATCCGCCGCGGCCAGCTTCTTCCCGAGTACAACATCGACGGCGGCCTTAAAGCCTCGAGCCTCAACCTGCCCGCGATTTCAGGTGCGCCCGCCGGAAGCGTGGTGATCCTCAAAATCAATATCGATGAGAGCGGCAGCGTTACTCCAGACCACGTGATCAACGATACGAGCGGCCAGGGTCCGGCCGTGCTCGCCGCCTCCAGCCACTGGAAGTTCCAGGAGCCCGAAGCGCGCGGCAAGCCGGTGAAGACCAGCGTGGCCGTGGAAGTGAAGTTCTAGCGCAGCGCCCCACAAGATCGCAGACCTGAAAGTCTGCGCCAGCCACCCGCTCGTCTGTCGCAAACCCCTCACCCGGCTCGCTCCGCTCGCCACCCTCTCCCCCTATGCCGGGGGCGAGGGTGGTGAGATTGAAGGAGATATCAGCCCTCTCCCTCCGGGAGAGGGGGGGCCGCGTCGCGGTGGGTGAGGGCTTTACTCCAGATTATTCACGCAAATCTCTTCTGTCTCTATAATCTTATCTATCTTAATTTTCACAGACGGGGGGACTTGGGAACTGTCTGATCACCGCGGTTGCGGCGGTCTCTGGCCGCCGGTCTTTACGATTTAAAAGCCGGTGGCGGAGACGCCGCCGCGACAATTACGCCTCTGGAACAGGCTGCTCGCCGCCGTCCGGGGCGGCGCCTGAGGGGGCGGGAGGGGGCGCCACTTGCGCGCCGTGGCATTTCTTGTACTTCTTGCCGCTGCCGCAGGGGCAGGGATCGTTGCGCCCGATTTTTTCGCGCCGGATCACCTGCTGCGGTTTTTCCATGACCGCGCCGGCGCCCACCATCCGCATCTCGGCTTGCTCGCGCCGCTTGCGGCGTTGGTATTCGCGGATCATGGTTTCCTCTTCTTCGGGCGTCCGCAGCAGGAAGAGATAACGCAGAGACTCGTCTTCGATGCGGTCCATCAGATCTTCAAACATATCGTACGATTCGCGCTTGTACTCCACCAGCGGATCGCGTTGGCCGTAGCCGCGCAGCCCAATGCCTTCTTTCAGGTGGTCCATCGCCAGCAAGTGTTCTTTCCACTGCCCGTCGACCACCTGCAGCATAATCATGCGCTCGTGGACGCGCATCCGTTCGGGGCCCCACATTTTCTCGCGCTCTTCGTAGCGTTCACGCACGACGCCGCGCAGCTCTTCCGTGAGCGCCTCGGGGTTTTTCGGGTCAAACACCAGCTCGCGCTTGCGCAGGTCAACGCCAAAGCGGTTCCAGAATTCCGTCTTCAGGCCCTCCTGGTTCCAGTCCTGGGCTTTATCTTTGGGGCAGAACTTGTCCACCAGCCAGGCCACCACGCGGTCAACGGCCTCCATCGCGTAGGCTTGCTGGTCCTTGCCCTCCAGCAGCTCCTTGCGGCGGCCATAGATGGTCTCGCGCTGCTTGTTCATAACGTCGTCGTATTCAAGCAGGTGCTTGCGGGATTCAAAATTCTGGCCTTCAACCGATTTCTGCGCCGCTTTGATGCGCTTGGTAATCAGGCCGGATTCGATGGGGACGCCCTCTTCCATTCCCAGGCGGTGCATGATTTTTGAGATGCGCTCGCCGGCGAAAATGCGCAGCAAGTCGTCTTCAAGCGACAGATAAAAGCGCGACGATCCCGGGTCGCCCTGCCGCCCCGCGCGCCCGCGCAACTGGTTATCGATGCGGCGCGCCTCGTGGCGCTCGGTGCCGAGGATGTGGAGGCCGCCCAGCTCAATCACGCGGTCGTGCTCCACGTCCGTCACCGCCTTGAAGCGGCTTTGGAATTGGGTCCAATTGTCGCGCCACCGCTGATAGTCTTTGACGTAGGCTTCGAACACCGCTTCGGAAGAGCCGGAAGCCGGCAGCTCGGGCGGCTCCGGGTCGATCCCCTGCTCGCGGTATTTCTCGGGGGACTTGCGGAATTCCTCGCGCGCCATGAATTCCGGGTTGCCGCCGAGCAGGATGTCGGTGCCGCGTCCGGCCATATTGGTCGAAACCGTCACCGCGCCCATGCGGCCCGCCTGGGCAACAATCAGCGCCTCCTTCTCGTGCTGCTTGGCGTTGAGGATGTAGTGTTTCATCTCCTTCGCCTCAATCACTTCGGCAAACCGCTGCGGCGTGCAGCGAATCTCGGCCAGGTAGTCCAGGATGGGAAAGATTTTCGATTCGTTCTTTGTTCCGCCGGCTCCGTTTACCCCGTCCGCCCACTTCACCAGCGCCGCGATCTGCGCGGCGGCCCCTTCATTCATCACGGGTAGGCCGTTCGGGCCGTATTGGCCTTCCTGGCTCTTTTTGCCACTGTGGCCGCTTTTAACCAGAGCTTCGAGGAAGGCGGCTCCCGCTCCATTTGAAGTTGAAGACTGGGCCATGGATTGAGCGATGGACTGAAATGCGCGCTGCCCCAGCGTTTTTTTCGCCGCGCCGGGAGTTGCCCCGGCCTTAATCAGCCACTCCATCGCGGGGCCGTGCTGCTCCGCCAGTTGCGTGACCCACTTCTGGAGCTTCGCGCCCTCAAGGCTAGCGGCTTTCAGCAATTCCTGCAGCCGCGCGGGCAGCAGCCCGCTCTTCTTCAGTTGCGCGTTCAGCCGCTCGGACTTCTCGATGGCGATGGTGCCCACCAACACCGGCTGGCCGCGCAAATAATATTCCTTGATCTCTTCGATTGAGGCGTTGAACTTCTCGCGCTCGGTGCGGTAAACCACGTCGGGATGCTCGATGCGGATGAGGTCTCGGTTGGTCGGGATGACGATCACTTCAAGCTCGTAAATCTTCTCGAATTCCGCCGCTTCGGTTTCCGCCGTTCCCGTCATGCCAGCCAGTTTCTCGTACATGCGGAAGTAATTCTGAAACGTAATGGTGGCGAGGGTCTGGTTTTCCTTCTCGATCTTCACCCCTTCTTTGGCTTCAATCGCCTGGTGCAGGCCGTCGCTCCAGCGCCGCCCCGGCATCAAGCGGCCGGTGAACTCATCGACGATAATCACTTCACCGTCTTTCACCACGTAATCGCGGTCGAGCTTGAAGAGCGCGTGGGCGCGGATGGCCTGGTAAACGTGATGGATGTAATCGGCGTTCGACGGGTCGTAAAGGTTCTCCACGCCGAGCGCCTTTTCGGCCTTCTCGACGCCCGTCTCGGTGATGCTCGCCGTGCGCAGCTTCTCATCCACGTCGTAATCTTTGCCCTCTTCGAGCACGGGAATGATTTTGTCGATGCGGTAATACTTTTCGGTGGATTCTTCGGAAGCCCCGGAGATGATGAGCGGCGTGCGCGCTTCGTCGATCAGGATCGAGTCCACTTCGTCGACAATGGCGAAGTTGTGCTCGCGCTGCACCAGGTCCGGCAGCTCAAACTTCATGTTGTCGCGCAGGTAGTCGAACCCAAACTCGTTGTTGGTGCCGTAGGTGACGTCGGCGCCGTAGGCGGCGCGGCGCTCTTCCTCGTCAAGGTCGTGCAGGATCACGCCGACGCTTAACCCCAACATGCGGTAAATGGGACCCATCCAGGCCGCGTCGCGCCGCGCGAGATAGTCATTCACCGTGACCACGTGGACGCCCTTGCCCTCGAGCGAGTTCAGGTAGACGGGCAGCGTCGCCACCAGCGTCTTGCCTTCGCCGGTCTTCATCTCGGCGATCTTGCCTTCGTGCAGCGCCATGCCGCCAATCAACTGCACGTCAAAGTGGCGCATGTTGAGCGCGCGCCGGCCCACCTCGCGGCACACCGCAAACGCTTCGGTCAGGAGGTCGTCGAGCGTCGCGCCCCCGGCAACGCGCTGCTTGAATTCGGCCGTCTTCAGCGCGAAGTCGGCGTCGGCGAGCGCCTTCATTGCGGGTTCGAGGGCGTTAATATCGCCCACCCGCGAATCGAGCCGCTTCAATTCGCGGTCGTTCATGGTGCCGATAATCTTGCCTAACGTAACCTGGAAAAAATCACCCATAAATTGTCATCGTGGGGCCAAATGGCCCGTCTTTTCCATTTTAGGCGCCCCCACCAGGATTAGCAAGCAGGTAGCGCCGTCGTCCCGGTTGCCGGCAAGATGCCGGGGTGGTTTTGTAGCGGCGGCCTCTGGCCGCCGGTTTTTAAGAGTAAAGACCGGCGGCGGGGACGCCGCCGCTACAACTGCCATGCGTTTGAAATACGAACGCAACGCGCCAAAAACGCGATAATGACCCAAAACACGCCAAAACGTGAATGGACCGAACCGGGAAAGGCCCGTATTTTGGATTTGAGGCCCAGTCACGAACTGGACCCAAACCGGAGAACACGACGGTTTTTGCATTCAAAGCGGAGAAAACTTCCGACTCAAGCCGCAATCCCCTTTATTTTGTGCAACATGCCTCATTGTACCGGATCAATCCGGCTATCCCATTCATATTCAGTCGATTGCAGTGATTTTACAAACATTAGAGTCCGGTTCGTTCCGGTTCGTTCCGGTTTCGACTCTTTGTTTTCAATGACTTGAAAAAAGTAAAACAATCCTTTTTGGTTTTTTTAACTCTCCTTTGCCCCCATTTTTTCCTCCCGTTCCGTCTGTTTTTGATCCATCATCAGGCGCGCTTTGCTTGCCTCTTGTCGTGAGACGAGGGACGAGAGTCAAGGGACGAGGGTCGAGAGGCGAGTCCGGGACCCTTGCTTTTTCCCTTATCCCTTGTCCCTTGACTCTTGCCCCCGTCTTTTTATTCTACGCCACGGCTCTGATCTTTTGGAGACGAATGAGACAAACGAGACACTTTATTTTCCCTGGCCGCCGGTAGATGTAGCGCAGAGTTTTGTATTTAAAACTCTGCGGTTTTTCAATGGTCCAGCAAAAAAGCCGCAGAGTTTTAACGGCAAAACTCTGCGCTTGTATCTACCTGCCCGCTAGGGCGAATTAGGCATGGTCCGGCTGGCGATCACCTGCAGGCCGCTCGGAGCATGGTCTAAGGTTGTGGTCTTGATGAGGAGTTGGAAATAGGGAATGGCCGCCGCGCCGGTCCGCAAATTGAGAACCTGGCGGAAAATGGGCGCCGAGTGAGGATCGGTGATGAAGTCGCCCGCGGCTTCTGTGCCCTCGCTGTTGGTCCCGGCAAGGATGAGAACGTTGCCGGTATGGCGCAGGTT
>JBOGJY010000196.1:0-14108 GCA_050745325.1 Terriglobia bacterium | reverse complement strand
CGTTATAACGAGCCGCTCATCCGGCAAGGCAAGGGATATAGATAGAAAGATGCGACCTTTCGGCGGGGTTAAAACCCCGCCCTCCTGGCTATGGCATTAGATTCATGAATAATCCGCGCTAAAGCGCAAAGGAACCGCAAAGAGGGGGCATACTGGCCGGCTATTGCGTCATGCCCGCCCACTTCTTCCACAAGACCGGATTGGTCAGCATCTTCATATAAACTCCCCCCACGACGGGCCGCGCCTGAAAGCCCGTCTGTGTGCCGTCCACGGTCCAATACCAGTCGCTGAGCGGCACGCGCGTGGGCGTCTTATCAGCAAAGTTGTAGACGCCGGAAAAGAGCGAGCGAAATTCCGGCCCGGCGAGCGCCGCTGTCCAGGATTCCCAGTCCAGCTTGGTGAAGGCCGAGCGGCTGTCAAGTGGGTAGCCAAAGCGTGTGGCGTGGTTTTTGTAATAGGCTACTTCCTCGCGCGCCAGGTTTTCAGGGAAGAGATGAATTCCCAGCACCTGGTCCCAAATCAGATTGTATTTCTGGCTCCACGTTCCCGGACGGTCGTAGGCCAGGCGCGTGTGATCGCCATCGTTCGCCAGTTTCATCCACTTCCTGGCATACTGACGGGCGACCGCGCCGTAAGCCTCCGCTTCCTGCTTCTTGCCGAGCATCCGGGCCAGCATCGCATAACCGCCGAGCGCCTCAACCGCCTTCAACGATAGGTTAGCGTTGTGTGCGAGCAGGCCCGTGAAGTCGTCCGTGCAGAGTTGATCGCCCGGATCGAGGCCGTTCTCCTTCAAGTAATTCGCCCACTTTGTGAGCAGCGGCCAATACTTTGCAGCAAACGATGCGCTGCCCTCGGCCTTGGCGATGCCGGCGATCATCAGCAGCATGTTGCTCGTTTCTTCGACGGGCATGCTTTCCATTTTGGAAGGCACGCGCGCGTTATCGATGGGGTAGGTTCCGAGATCGTGCGGCGCGTAGGGGTACGGCCAATCGCCCGACTGCGCGTAGTCAATGAGCGGAACTAGCGAGTCTTCGAGGAGCTTCGGGTTCAGCAAGAGCAGGATGGGCGACTCGGGGTAAATCACGTCGGCGGTCTGAGCGCAGCCGCAGCTTGAAATCTCCTTCAAGAACATCAAGGGTTGGCCGTGCGGACCGATGGCCAGCTTATTGGCCGCAAAGCTCTGGCGGTAGGCTAGCGCCGCCACTTTGGCGTATTCGGGTCCGCCCGCTTGGGTGAGATCTGCCATAAGTTTTTGGTCGAAAGCCTGCGAGCGCAAGGCGAGTTGTGGGTAGTCCCGCTCAGCGCTTTGGAGAAGGTCATCGATGGTCGCGCCCGCGTGCTGCCACCAGGGGCGTAATTGCTGATGGAAGTACTCGATGGGAGTGATCTCGTCGTAAGCCAGAATCAGGTGGCGCGAGACGGGCGTAGCGCTCACGCTGCCCAAGTTGAAATCGAAGGCCATTGTGGGCCAATGATCGTTGGCGGCGCGTGGCATCTGCATCACACCCCCGGCCACTCCCGCAGGAAGGCCGCCGCCCTCGGAAACGAACGCGCGGATCAGAGTTCGTTGGGCGCCGGTCTGTATCGCCGCGCGTTCTGATTCTGGAGCCGCGGCGTAAAGATAGCCCCAGTTGATCCGGACGGAATCTCCTGCCTTGCCGAGAACAGGTTGAGCCACGGTTCCCATCTTGAGCACACTCAAGCCACTGATCTTCGGGGCTGACCAGGTGACGGCTTCGTCAGGCGTGTTTACCACCAGTTCGCCGGTATTGTCGTAATAAATCGAAACGTCATGTTGCTTGCCATCGAGCGACCGCGCGGTCCAGGTGAGATACGTGACCGGGCGCGAGAGCACATCGAGGTCATGAGGAAGATCGGGAGTAAGGAAAGTGAGTGTGATGCCAACACCGCCCGCCTCAAACTTATAGATGGTTTGCGTCGGGAAGACGCGCAGGCTCACCTGGCGGGCAGGCTGCACGTTTCGCGGCTCGTCGCCCATGATGCGATAGGACGTTCCATCCACGCGCACGAGGCTCTGCACGGTCATGCGTGCGCCCGTCCAGTGGCGGGTTGAGTCGTAGGTAAGATGGTCGGCGAACGACCAGATACTGAAATAAGGATCGACTGCGACCAGCGGCACAGCGGGCGGACGGAATGGCCGTTCCATCGGAAGGGAAGCGGGCGAGCGGGCCTGTGCAAGGGTGAAGGCCGGTGCGAGAGTGGCGAGGACAAGGGCAAGCGGTAGAAGGCGCCTTTGCATAATATTCACTCCATGTATAAATATGCGTTCCGATGTCCCGCACCCGCCCGCGCAGCGCATGACTGAAATCCTTCAGACTTCGCCTTCGTCCGGCACGCCCATTTTTGAGAGGCGGTAGCGCAGCGCGTTGCGCGAAAGCCCAAGCTGGCGCGCCGCCTGGCTCTTATTGCCGCCCGCGCGGCGCAGCGATTCGCGGATGATCTCGTCCTCAAATTGCTCCAGGGTCATGCCAGGCGGCGGGAACGGGCCTGTTGATCCGTTGACAAGCGGCTTCGCGGGCGAAAGGTCCAATTGAATATCCGGGGCGTCGATCTCCGGCGTGCGGCTCAAGGCCACGGCGCGCTCGATAATATTCTCCAGCTCGCGCACGTTGCCGGGCCAGTGAAAATCCATGAGCATCTTCAAGGCGGGCGGCGTTAGCCCGCTGATCTGTTTGCCGGCTTCCCCGGCGAAGCGCTCAAGGAAATAGCGAACCAGATCGGGAATGTCTTCCTTGTGTTCGCGCAGCGGCGGAATATTAATGGGCACCACGTTGAGCCGGTAATAGAGGTCTTCGCGGAAGGCGCCCTGCTCGAGCGCGGCCCGCAGGTCGCGGTTGGTAGCCGCAACCAGGCGCACGTCCACCTTTAAGGTTTTGGTTCCACCCAGCCGCTCAAATTCGCGCTCCTGCAGCACGCGTAACAGTTTCACCTGAATGGTGGGCGGCACATCACCGATTTCATCGAGGAAGATGGTGCCTTTATCCGCAAGCTCAAATTTGCCGGGCTTTGCCGTGACCGCGCCGGTGAAAGCACCGCGCTCGTAACCAAAAAGCTCGCTTTCCAGCAGATTCTCCGGGATGGCCGCGCAATTGATCTTCACGAAGGGCCCGGAAGAGCGGCGCGAGTGCTGATGAATAGCGCGCGCGATCAAGTCCTTGCCCACGCCGCTCTCGCCGCCGAGCAAAATGGTGGAGTTCGTGGGCGCCACGCGGTCGACCACGGCCAGCACTTCCTGCATTTTGGGGCTGCGGGCGATAATGTTCTTGAATTCGTAACGCTGGCCAAGCGCCTCGCGCAGGCTGCGATTTTCTTCCTGGAGCCTGCGCAGGTTCAGCTCTTTTCTGACGATCAGCTTCATTTCCTCGAGCGAGAACGGCTTCAGGACGTAATCGCTCGCGCCCGCCTTCATGGCTTGGACGGCCGTTTCCACCGTGCCGAAGGCGGTCATTAGAATCACCGGCAGATGGGCGTCCGCGTGCTTTACAGCCTGTAGGAATTCAAGGCCGTCCATGCCCGGCAGCTTGAGGTCGGTAATCACCAGGTCGAATTTTTCCTGACGAAGTAGCTTGAGCGCCGTCTCCGCCTCGGAAACCTGGCGCGTGGTGTAACCCTCCGAAGCCAGGCTCAGCTCGAGCAGCCGCTGCATTTTTGTTTCGTCTTCGACAACCAGGATGGTGGCCATGGGAAATGACGATTCTATAAGTTTGCGGGTATTCATTCCACAGTTTTTATGGATTTGTGCCAGCGCACGGGGCTGACACCCGCTGAATGGGCAGGCGGCGGGGGCGATGGAGTAAGATATGCGGCGGCGGCGATCTCGCCGAGCGCCTGCCCCACAATGCCGTCGATGGAGCCTGCCTGGTTGGGCACCGCGATTTCATTCACGTAGATCGCAAAGGTAAGACGGCGTCCGTCGGGCGTGGTGACGAAGCCCGCAAGCCCTTTGCCGGTGACCATGTCATTGCGGTTGAGCATATCGTACGCGTCGAAGGTTCCGGTCTTGGCGAAGACGTGCCCGGCCGCCGGGGAATTCTTCTGAATGTCTGCCAGCGTGCCGTCGCGGCCAAGCACGGGCAGCCCAGCGAACAGCTTCGGGAACGTTTCCTGACGGCGCATGGCGGCAAGATAGCGCGCCATAAAGTCTGGCGTGAAGAAATCAGCGCGCGAGCCGCCCTCGCCGTCAGATTGCGAAGCGCCGCTGAGATCGAGACCCATTTTTGCAAGGAAGTCCCGCTCGAGGTCGAAGCCCGCTTGGTCGATGTCGGTTGTCGCGTGTCCCACGACGGCGCCCAGAATGTATGGCACGAGGCTCGCGTGCAGATTCTGGCTTACCTTCAGCGTAATTTTCACGTCCTCGGAAAGGGGCGGGGAAGTGTGCTCCGCCACCAAGTTCTGCGGCGTGTATTGGGCGGCTAGAGCTTTAAAATCCGGCGCCGGGCCGCCACCATCGGTGGTGATGACGATACCCTGCTCGCGTAGCGCCTCAACCAGCGTGAATTCGGCAAAGCGGCTGGGCTCGGGCACGGCATACGGTACGCGCACGGGAGGCTTGCCGAGCGGCAGAGTTCCGGTCAAGTCAACGGTATGCGAACCGTCGGGGCCGCTTTGGTCGCTGCCCCATTCAACATCCGGCTCCGAATCCGCCGGGCCAGTCGTAGCCAGATTGACAAAGTGAACGTAGGTGGTGGCCGGTGAAACGGCCAGCGTAACCGGCGCCCCAAGCGATGCGGCGGGGCTGGCCGTCACGTCCACCAAGTTGTCATTGACGACGACGGGCGAAATGACAGTGCGGGTTCCGCGCTCCCTCTCGCCTTCGGGAAACAGACTCGTGTCAACAAGTACGCTGCCGGCAATTTGCTTGATGCCGTGCGCAGCCACTTGCGACGCCAGTTGCTTGATGACCATCAGCGGATCGCCAGGGACGGCGGGACCGCCGTAACAATGGTCGTCGTTCTCAAATGCCAGCGTTCCATCAGCCCGGATGCGCTGCGACAGGTTCGGGTCGCCGCTCGCAACCAGAACGAGATCGCCCCGCAATGTGCCACCAGAGTCAACTGGGCCGGTACGGTAAACGCGGGTGTGAAAGCGATAATCCGGCCCGAGCAGAGCCAGCGCCGCGCCTTCGGTCACGAGTTTGGTAGTGGAAGCCGGGGTGAAAAGTTCTTGCGCGTTCAGCTCGTAAACGGGCTGATTCGTGTCGAGCGAATAAAATTCAATGCCGAAGCGCGCGTGGCGGAATACGGGGCGGCTGATGATTTGCCGGATTGCATCCGCCAGCGGCCGGTTTTGCTGAGCGCAAAGAGGAGGCGAAACCAGCCATGCGAGCAGCAAGATTGCCGCCCCCGGTATGATTTTCGTTTTCAGGCTATGGGTCATTAGCTGTATCCCGCCTGTCACGGCAGCCACGTAAAAAGCACAGACTCTCGCAAAGACGCCAAGGCGCGAAGGGAGCGCAGAGCATTTTCTGACGAGTTGCTAGAAAAAACCTGCAGCCTGTCATTCTGAGCGAAGCGAAGAATCTGAAAGGCCCCGACAAGCAGCGAGCAAAACACCCGCACCCTTTGCTTGTGCGCTGGTTCATCACTTGTCACTCGTCACTGCACTATTCAGAATGCCGTAGTATAACCGGCGCTCCGGGATGCAGCTTCGGTTTTTTCGGGCGCAGCTTTTTCCTGGCTCGCTGTTTGCTCGCGCCTTCGTGTTAGACTTGGAGGTGAACTGCCATGCCTATGCGTCTTACCGATCGGATCAGGCTGCTTTTCCGGTTGTTCCTTCTTTTCACTTTCCTTGCCGCCGTGGCCGTGATTAGCGCCATCACAACCATTCGTTTGACTATAAATGGGAATCAAGAGACGCTGCCCAACATGGTGGGCGTCAACATGGGCGCCGCCGAGACCGTGGCCGATGGGATGGGGCTTGAAGTCAAGGTGGATGACAAACTGTTCAGCAGCAAGTATCCCGCCAATCAGATCATCTCCCAGGAACCTCCGCCGGATACTCGGGTGAAAGCGGGCCAGCACGTCCATGTGCTGGTCAGCTTGGGCGCGCCGCGCATCGTGGCGCCAAACCTTGTGGGATCGAGCGTGCGCGTGGCCCAAATTATTGCGGTGCAGAGAGGGCTGACAGTAGGCGATGTGGCCGAGGTGCACTGGCAAGGGTCCGCGGCGGACCAGATCGTGGCGCAGGACCCGCCTGCCGCTTCTACGGAGATTCACAGCCCGGCGGTTAACTTTCTGGTTTCGCTCGGTCCTGCTCCGCCCGCCTATGTGTGCCCGGACTTTGTGGGCATGCAGCTTAACCAGGCGCGTGGGTTGATTCAGACCGGTGGTTTTATGATTGGCCACGTGAATCCTGTGATTGGAAGCACGGCGCCGAGCGGCACGATTGTGGGCCAGTCGCCCCAGCCGGGAAGCAAAATCCTGGGGGGAGATTCGTTCACCTTCCAGGTGGCCGAGCAGCAATGAGCGCGCCCTCCCCGCCAGCGGCGGCTGCCTTCGAAGGCGGCCCGCGAGAAGAATCCTCCCGGCGCCTTGAATCCACCTTAAATGCGCTCGCTGCGAAGGAAAAGCTTCACATTCGCGCGGGCAACCTCAAGCTGCTCACACTTGTGGCCGGTGGTGTGGTTGCCTGGCTCTCCGGTGTGGATCACGATTTTTCTCTTCGTTGGCTCCTTATTCCCATCGCAATTTACATAGTGTTAGCTCTCTTGCACGGTCAGGTTCTGCGTGCCCGCACCCGTTTGCGGAAGGTGGCAGCCTTCTATCGCCGGGGCCTCGCGCGGATGGATGACGAATGGGCGGGCACGGGTGACGCGGGAGAACGTTTTCGCAACAACAAGAGCGTCTATGCGGAGGATATCGACATCTTTGGGAACGGAAGCTTGTTCGAACTGCTTTCGACCGCACGCACCCCGATGGGGGAGAACAAGCTTGCTGAGTGGCTGCTGGCGCCGTCGAGTCCACCGGATATCATCGGAAGGCACGCTTTGGTGGGCGATCTGCGCGGCAAACTGGATCTGCGCGAGCGCATAAGCGTGGCCGGAGAAGAGTTGCGCGCGGCGCTCGATCCTGACTCCCTTGGCCGATGGGCTAGGCTACGGTCGGACCGGTTCCATCCCGCTTTCCGGATTGTAGCGGCAGTTCTGGCGCCTTCCGCTATCGCTACGTTTTTTTATGCGCTGGCCACGTATGACTACGTTCCCCTGTTAATTATCCTGGGCCTTGAAGCGGTCCTGATGTACCGGTTGTGGAAGAGTTCGAAGGCCTCGACGTTGGGAATGGGTTGCGGTAGCAAGGGGCTCTCGCTCTTGGCGGAGATCATAGAGCTGATCGAGCAGGAGACGTTCACGTCTGCCCACTTGCAGAAACTTGCCGCTGATCTCAGGAACCACGGGCAGCTTGCGTCGAGGTCTATCCGCCGTTTGGCAACCCTGGCGGATTGGATCGACGGCCGTGACAGCATGTTTGTAAAAATCATCGAAATCCCGCTGCTCTACACCGTACAAGTGGGCCTGGCAGCGGAACACTGGCGGCGGCGCTGGAGCGGACAAGTGGCGTTTTGGATGGACGCCGTAGCCGAGATGGAGGCGTTGCTTTCGCTTGCCACCTATTCTTTCGAGCATCCTGACGACCCGTTCCCGGAACTTGTAATGGAGCCGGGCGCAAAACCGGTGTTTGAAGCCGAGGGCTTGGGCCATCCTCTCATTCCCGCCTCGCGCTGCGTTCGAAACTCGGTGTGTCTTGGCGGCGGCACGCAGGCGCTCATGGTGAGCGGGTCGAATATGTCGGGGAAGAGCACGTTGCTTCGCGCCGTGGGCATCAACACGGTTCTCGCCATGGCGGGCGCTCCAGTGCGCGCGAATAAGCTTCGCCTCACCCCTGTCTCGCTTGGAGCGCGCATCCGCACGGTGGATTCATTGCAAGAGGGCCGTTCGCGCTTTTACGCTGAGATTCTTCGCATCCGGCAAGTGCTCGATCTAACCGCTGGAGAACTGCCACTGCTGTTTTTGTTCGATGAGCTGCTCGAAGGAACTAATTCGAGAGACCGCAGGGTGGGAGCCGAAGGACTGGTGCGAACCCTCCTCAACCGGGGCGCAATCGGCCTCATCACCACGCACGATCTCGCCTTGACCGAAATTACTTCCGCCCTCGGCAACTCCATCCATAACGCGCATTTTCAGGAGCATATCGATAACGGCAAAATGAGCTTCGATTACACGCTGCGGGAGGGCGTGGTGAAGACGAGCAACGCGCTTGAACTCATGCGCTGGATTGGGCTGGACGTGTGATGTAGAAGATGCGACATGAAGGCGCCGAAACGCTTTGGATCAAGCGTTCAAACGGCAAATACCTCACGCAAAGGCGCGAAGCCGTAAAGCAAGTGAAGGAGCTTCTCTCTGCGTGTCTTAGCGTCTTTGCGCCTTTGCGTGCGGCTGTGCATTTTTTCAAACCTTCCAGGACACTGGGAAACAAATAAAAGACGCGCGATAGTTTTCCCCTTGCGCCGTTATGCTTTTGTGATCTGTCCTTATCCTTCATCCTTCGAATTTTAGATTTTCACAAAACCCTCAGCTTCTTTCCCACGGTTTCCAAAACTTCGAGCGCGCGTGAGAGTTGTTCTTCTGTGTGGGTCGCTGTGACGATAGTGCGGAGCCGCGCCTTGCCTTTTGCCACCGTGGGATAACCGATGCCCTGCGCGAACACCCCTGCCTGAAAGAGTTCGCGCGAGAATTGATGTGCCAGCGCCGCGTCCCCGGTAATAATGGGGGTGATGGGTGTTTCACTCGCTCCGGTATTAAATCCGAGCCGGCTGAGGCCTTCCTTGAAAAAGCGCGTGTTCGCCCAGAGTTGCTGTATGAGCTGTGGCTCTTCGTCGAGCACCTCGAAAGCCGCCAGGCACGTAGCCGCCACGGAGGGAGGGTGGGAGGTGGAGAACAGAAACGGCCGCGCGCGGTGACAGAGGAATTCGATGGCGTCGCGCGTCGAGCAAACGTAGCCGCCGAGGGCCCCGATCGCTTTGGAGAGCGTACCCACCTGAATATCCACGCGTCCATGAAGCTTGAAATGATCCACCGTGCCGCGGCCATTCCGGCCAAGTACGCCGGAAGCGTGCGCATCGTCAATCATCATGATGCAGCCGTATTCTTCCGCGAGTTTCACCAGCTCCGGCAGCGGCGCGATGTCGCCATCCATCGAGAAAACACCGTCGGTGATCAGCAGCTTGCGGCATTTGTGGCCGCCAAGTTCTTTAAGAACGTTTCTACACCCGTCAATATCTTTGTGCGGGAAACGCCTGATTTCGGCCTTCGAGAGCCTGCACCCGTCGATGATGGAGGCGTGGTTCAGTTCGTCCGAAATGATGATGTCGTCCGGCCCGATGATGGCAGACACCGTGCCAGCATTGGCGGTGAAGCCGGATTGGAAGACCACCGAGGCTTCAACATTTTTGAATGCGGCGATTTTTTCCTCAAGCTGCATGTGAATGGTCATGTTTCCGGCAATAGTGCGGACGGCCCCGGAGCCCACTCCGAATTCCTCGATAGCTTCGAGTGCCCGTTGTTTCAGCTTGGGATGGGTGGTGAGGCCGAGATA
Organism: Terriglobia bacterium; assembly: GCA_050745325.1. GTDB lineage: Bacteria > Acidobacteriota > Terriglobia > UBA7540 > UBA7540 > RH2-MAG17b. The sequence goes on along the minus strand of JBOGJY010000196.1, from coordinate 4,497 downwards.
ATTATTGGAGGAGAGGTTGATGACTTCGTGCCCGTCAAAGCGCGCTGCCGGCAATTGCCCGCCTTGGAGGATGCGAAGTTTCTGGTAGAGGCCCTGATCGCGCAGCTTTTGAAGCTCATCAGATAAATATTGAAGCGGGGATCCTGGCATGTTAAAGGCGCCTCGTAAGCAATGGGGTCATTACATCTGCGATTTTATCACGGGGCATTCGCAGGCGGATTCTTGGTGTGAGGGTGCTATGATAAAGACCATTTATACAGCGCCCTTTCCGGCGTTTTCACACAGACTCTTGTGCCGTTCTATACTAATGCCTGAAGAGGCAATCGCTATGGAAAAGAAGTGGGGCCGGGCCGGAATCGCGGGAGAGAAGTTCCTTTGCGTTGCCACGTTTCTGCCGGTGCGGCGCTGGCGGTACATCGCTCCGTTTCTCTGGTTGAGCTTCCGCATCGAAACACATCTCAAACAATCGCCAGGCCTTGTCCGATACGGCCTAAAAACGGATATTCCCCGAAAACATTTCTGGACGCTCTCGATGTGGAATGACCGCATGGACGTGGAAGGGTTTGTCGCGTCCGAACCCCATCGGACAGCGGTGAAACATTTTGAGAAGTGGGCGGGGCCGGGCGCGGCATTTGTTGAGTGGGAAAGCTCGCGGTCCGAACCGTTCTGGGCCGAAGCTTTGGAAAGACTGAAAAGCCCCACTTTTTACTACCACCCTGTGGGCGGGCGGTAAGGGTTATATACACGCCGGAAACTAGGAGGCATCTTGTGAAGCGGTTCATCGTAATTTTTTGCTGTCTGATTTGTGTTCGAACGGGACAGGCGCTGGGATCTGGCGCGAAGCCATCCGGATGGGTCAGCATTATGCCCCAGGCAAGTCTCGAAGGTTGGACACGAGTGGCGATTCCACCCTCGCATCCACTGAATCCAGCCTCGCAAAGGAGTCTCGACGCGGCCCATCACGTCATCATGTGCAAGGGCAACGGCGGGCACGAGTGGCTGCGCTACGATCACAAATACAAGGACTTTGTTTTTGAGGCGCAATGGAGGCTTGCCAAGGTTCCCGGAGCGAAGCATTACAATAGTGGTGTTTTTATTCGGAATAACGAGGATGGAAGCATCTGGTATCAGGGGCAGGTAGGCAGCGACGACGGCGGGTATTTCTTCGGGATAACCCCGAGAATGGCGCGCTCAAGCGTTTTAATCTGAGATCCACGCTCTCCGATAATCATATGAAGCCGCCGGGCAATTGGAATAGTTACAAAATTCGCTGCGTGGGTGAGACGCTGACCTTATGGGTGAACGGGGCGAAGCAAAGCGAATTCACGCAATGCAATAATCCGGAAGGATACGTGGGTTTGGAGGCAGAAGGCTCACGAATTGAATTCCGGCGTCTAAGAATAAAAATCTTGCCGTAGACAAGATAAAGGCCCCCTCACGTCAGCCGGGAATTTTTCCTTCGCCAGGCGCGCAGTTGGGAAGCGCCGGCTGCTATTCAACCGCTGTAAGGTTCACGAACTTATGCAGGCTTTCACGGTCAGCTCTAAAAATTCCAACTATAGGGTTGTAATGGGCGAAGGCGCCTGGCGCGAATTACGAACTTTTCCGCGCGACCACTACACTTCTGCTTTTGTGATTACCGAGAAAGCTCTTTGGCGTAGATGGAGCAAATTGTTTCTTCAGGAAAGTGGCATGGCGAATGCCAGGGTGCTTTTTGTCGATCGAGGAGAAGGTTCCAAATCATTGGGTGTATTGGAAAAGCTTGCCGGCGAGTTGCTGAAACAGGGGGCGGACCGCCGTTCGTTGTTGGCGCTCTTCGGCGGCGGCGTGATCGGTGATTTGGGAGGGTTTCTAGCGTCGGTCTATATGCGCGGCATCGATTACGTCAACGTTCCTACCACGATCCTGGCGCAAGTCGATAGCGCAATTGGCGGCAAAACGGCGGTCAATTTGAGCGAAATGAAAAATCTACTCGGAACATTTTATCCGCCGAGGCTGGTGCTTTCCGACCCCCGTGTGCTTGGCTCGCTGAGCGCGCGTGACTTCCGGTCTGGCTTGTACGAGGTGGTCAAACACGCCATTCTGGAGGGCCCCGGTTTCTTCAGCCAGCTTGAGGGCTGCGCCGATGCTCTCCGGCCGGAAGACGTGAGCGCCATCGAGCCAATCCTGCCGCGCGCCGCCAAAGTAAAAATCAACGTCGTAAACCGGGATGAGCGCGAAGCCGGCCTGCGTGTGGTCCTCAACTTGGGGCACACCTTTGGCCACGCCTTGGAAGAGGTAACGCACTACGAGCGGTTTGCGCACGGCGAAGCTGTGGGGTGGGGCCTGCTCGCAATTTCAAAGCTGGGGCAACGGTTGGGTTTGCTCGATCCGGGGCAGGGCGAACGGATGGAAAATTTAGTGCTCCGGCTCGGCCCTTTGCCGGCCATTCGTGATCTCTCGCCGGCCAAAATCTTGCGGCTGCTTCCCCAGGATAAGAAAGCCATCGCGGGTAAAATACAATGGGTGGTGCCGGAGAAAATCGGCAAAGTGCGCGTGGTGACGGATGTGCCGGCGAAAGTCGTTGCGGCTGCCCTCCGCGATGTTCAGAGAATGAATTGACGCATTGAAGGATTTAACCATTGAGCTATTGAAACACCCGTCCGAATGCTTCTTTCAATGAGTCAATGAACCGATGAGTCAATGAATCAATCCTCAGGTCGCCTCCATATGCGAATTCCCTTAAATTCGCCGCTCGAAGGCAGCCCGCTTGGGTCTCCAGCGGACATAGCCGCGACATCGCGCTCAGTGCGTGAAATGTTTGGGTCCGTCGCGCCGCGCTATGATTTCCTGAATCATTTTCTTTCGGCGGGGATGGACTTGGCATGGCGCAGGGTGGCGGCCCGCGCCTTACGGGAGCAGCTTTCGAGGCCGGGTTCAATTGCCGTCGATGTCTGCTGCGGGACAGGAGACTTGGCTGCGGCGTTGCGCCGGGTTTCCGCTGGCCGGGTGATTGCCGCTGACTTTTGCGCTCCAATGCTCGAGCGAGCTCAATCGAAACTTGCTCGCGGCTCAGGCGTGATTCCCCGGATTCCCTTGCTGGCGGCGGATACGCTTTCGCTTCCGTTCCGTGACCAGTCGGTGGATGTAGTCGCGAGCGCCTTTGGCTTTCGGAATCTGGCGAACTACGCGCTCGGGTTGCGCGAAATGCGGCGCGCGCTCAAGCCGGGCGGAAGCGTGGCCATCCTGGAGTTTTCCCGCGTGCAATGGCCCGTCTTCGGCCCTTTGTTCCGCCTTTATTTTGCCCACGTCCTGCCGCGCCTCGGGACTTGGCTTTCGGGTGTTGCCGGGCCGTATCAATACTTGCATGATTCCGCCTCGCGGTTTCCCGCGCAAGAACCATTCGCCGAGTTAATGAGGGAAGCGGGCTTTGAGCGCGTTCACTATAGAAATCTAATGGGCGGCATCGCGGCGCTGCACACGGGACGAAAATTGGGATGATGAGGGTCGGTCAGTTTTCTAGAGGCTTCTACTCGCCGTATCCACAGATAGCTAGATTGTGTATCACGGCATAGGTCCATGCTCATAATGAGGCATATTCAGTTTGCGAAGAGCGTATAGCTGTTTATGGCAATCAACTTTGAGAGTGAGTTGTCCAAGCAACTAGGTTTCCTTCAGCGGTCATGTGTGAGCTTCGACGCGGGCTATGTCGATGAAGCAATGCGAATTGCAACGGTGCTTAGAATTCTCCTTCATGATACCCAAAAGTCAACGTCCTTACTTACACACCTGGGCGCGAGGTCGATAAAACTGCTATCAACTTGCCCAGACATGAAACCTTTCATGAAGAGCTTAGCCAAATTTAATGGGATGGGTATATACCGTCCAGGCGGGAATCCACCTTACGTCCCGAAGCTTGGAGGTGCAATTGCCAAGAATCTAATAGGTGCTCAAGATTGGTGGACACAAATTGTCTTCGCTCTTGATTTGAATATCTACGTCTCCCGCAGAGATATTGTGCTGGTAGCGGCGAATAAACACGGGGGTGCCCATGTCGACGTAAACCTGACGCCCATATACGAGCGACTTGTCGCGTCTTATGACCTCTTCGCATGGATATCGGGAGACGGTAAGATAATGCCATTTACTGGCCATCATTATGTTGCCCTGCGGCAAATGGGATATGAAGTTCTAAATAGCCCTGACCTGCTTCATTACCAAAATCAAAGAAGAACGGCATCTTTGCCTGGTGGCAGCAGTTTCTGACGGAAGCAATGATGTGATATTTTCTTGCATTTTTCTGGCGTGAATCATACCATTAAAGGTTTCGGCGCTGGCGTAGCTCAGTTGGTAGAGCATCTGATTTGTAATCAGAGGGTCGGGGGTTCAAATCCCTTCGCCAGCTCCAGGTTAAGCGTCAGTCGCAGGGCAATGGGGCCTACGCCTTCGGGCGTAAGGCAAGAGCTGGTTTGCGGCGCGTTGACCCAAAGTTGGACAGGTGGCTGAGCGGTCAAAAGC
>JBOGJY010000195.1:0-18013 GCA_050745325.1 Terriglobia bacterium | reverse complement strand
CAATCATTAGAGTCCGGTTCGTTCCGGTTCGTTCCGGTTTCGACTCTTTGTTTTCAATGACTTGAAAAAAGTAAAACAATCCTTTTTCATTTTTTTAACTTTCTTTTGCCCACATTTCCCCTGTTCCATCTGTTTTTGATCCATCAGCAGGCGCGCTTTGCTTGCCTTTCTGTTTTCCCTCGCTTGCATCCTTGCCTCTGGGCGGAGTTTCATCACTGTCCTCAAAGCCCCTCACCCGGCTCGCGGAGTTTATCCTGAGCGGAGCCGAAGGGTTCGCCACACTCTCCCCTGCGGGGCGAGGGAAAGGAAATTCGATAACACCCTCTCCCCGCTTCCGGGGAGAGGGTACCCGAGGTACGAGGGTGGGTGAGGGGTTCGTATGTACAGCCATTTTCTAATCTTCGAGGCGTCCGTTTTGCAGCGCAGAGTTGTTTTGTAACTCTGCGGGTTTTCAGCGGTCCCCACCAAAAGCCGCAGAGTTTTAACCGCAAAACTCTACGCTACAAGGCCCTTACTCAATATATCAGACCACTTTGAGATTTTTGAGACAAACGAGATAAATGGGACGGTTTTTCCGCCGCCCGCCCCGCCGTTCAGATTGCAAGAGCCGGGGGTGTGGGCTCTTTCCATGGCTAGCGGACGCCTCCAACCTGCGGGAACGGCCACTTGGAAGAAAACGCGGATGTGTGTACGATCACTTGAATGGGCGGCAACGGCCAATTCAAGCTGGCGGTGATTCAAATGGCGTGTGACCGGGAACCGGCGGCGAACCTTGCCCGGGCCATCGAGTTAATCGAAGAGGCGGCGGGGCGCGGCGCCAAGCTGATCGGGTTGCCGGAACTTTTCCGTTCCAGGTATTTTTGCCAGCGCGAGGATGCGACTCTTTTTGATCTGGCTGAGCCGGTACCCGGTCCCACGACAGAAGCCTTGGGCAAGATTGCCCAGAAGCTGGAAGTCGTGATTATTGCGCCGGTTTTCGAGCGGCGGGCGGCGGGGGTTTACCACAACAGCGCCGCCATCATTGAAACGTCCGGAAAGGTAGCGGGGCTTTACCGCAAAATGCACATTCCGGATGACCCGGCTTACTTCGAGAAATATTACTTCACCCCCGGTGATCTGGGTTTCCAGGCTTTTGACACGACGGTGGGGCGCGTGGGCGCGCTGATTTGCTGGGACCAGTGGTATCCCGAGGGCGCGCGGCTCACCGCGCTGCGTGGCGCTGAGGTGCTTTTCTATCCGACGGCGATTGGCTGGCATCCGCGTGAGAAGGAAACCCAAGGCGCGGCGCAGCTTGACGCCTGGCGCACCATCCAACGCGCGCACGCTATTGCCAACGGGGTCTACGTGGCCGTACCCAACCGGGTGGGGCATGAAAAGCCGGAGGGTGGCGGAGCGGGCATCGAGTTTTGGGGGTCTTCCTTCATCGCCGACCCGTTTGGCGTGGTCATCGTGCAGGCTTCTAAGGACCACGAAGAAATTCTTCTGGCTGATATCGACCCGGCGCGGATTGAAGACGTCCGCCGGAACTGGCCTTTTCTGCGTGACCGCCGAGTGGATGCTTATGACGGCCTCAACCAGCGTTTGCTTGACGGGCGGCAATCTGAAAGCATCTCGCAAAGGCGCAAAGCTGTGAAGGACGCGAAGAAGAAATTGAAAGATATCTCCTCCTGAACTGGGTTGCACTACAACTGCCATGCTGTCCGTTTTCGAACAGTGAGTTTGCGAAAGCGGACACCCTCAGACGCGGTTTAGAACCTCATGCAGTCTCCAAGCTAATCATAAAACAGAAGTTAAGAAGGGATTGAGATCGGCACGGGGCGTGCAACACGGAGTTGCCTTAGGTCCAGACGGGCGAATAATGTAGCGCTGGGCTTTTATGCCCAGCATATGCCGCCCCAGCTGTTTGAGGGAAGGAAATATGGAAAACGGAAGATTCCACTTAGTAGTGTTGGCATGTGTTTGTCTGATGGCCGCGAGCGTTTGCGGCTTAGCGGGTCAAAAGGCCCAAACGGACCAAAAAGAGAAGGCCGGTCAAAACCAGCCAGCGGAGGCGACGCTTTATGATTACACGCACAGCCCGGCGTTTCCTAACGTTCTGGCGGCGTATGCCCCGCCATTCGTCCCGCAGGCGAAGCTAACGAATTCGAGTCTGCTGAATGAGTTGATCGAGGATGGCGAGCTGCATCTTTCCCTTGAAAATGCCATCGCCCTATCACTCGAGAACAACCTCGACATCGCGGTCGACCGCTATAACTTGCCCCTGGCGCAGGCGGACCTTCTGCGCGCCAAGGCGGGCGGCGCGGCGCGAGGTGTGGCAGGTTCCAACGTTTCTTCGGCGCTGTTTTCCGGCGCCATCGGGGCCGGGGGGGGGAATGGAAGCGGAGGAGGCACAAACGCGGGCAGCGCGCTAGGCGGAGGCATTCCTGAGGTTGGCCGCGGTAGCTGCTGTGACCCTGAACTGAGTATCTGGTACGGGTGGGGGTATACGGTGACGCCCCTGGGAGAACTCGTCCTTGGTGGCGTACCGGTCGAGAGCGCCCATACCGATGTTATTCAGACCGCCTACACCCAGAGTTTTCTTACTGGGACCACGTTCCAGATGAGCCTCACCGGAGTGCGCAGCTCCTCGAACCTTACAACGACATTTTTCAATCCTCTGATCGACGCAGGCTACACGGTCGGCTTTAGTCAGAAGTTGCTGAACGGTTTCGGATACCGGGTCAATTCAAAGTTCATTCGCATTGCGGAAAACGACCAGAAGTATTCACGCAGCGTTTTCCGGCAGCAAGTGATCGCTACCGTTGCCCAAGTCGCGTCAAATTACTACGATCTCCTCGCCGACGTCGAGAACATCCATGTGGCGGAAGAAGCCGTGGGTTACGCTAACAAACTGCTGGCGGATAACAAAGAGGAGCAAAAAATTGGCGCTGCGGCTGAGTTCGATGTCGCCCAGGCGCAGCTTGCGGTGGCCAATCGCGAACAGGACTTACTTTCCGCCGAGAACACCTTTGCGCAGGATTCCCAGTCCATGAAATCGTTGATTTCAAAGAGCTTTAGCCCGGAAATTGCCGCCGTTCCGATAAAACCCACGGACCACTTGCCAGAACCGCATCCGCACGATATTCCTTTGCTCGCTGAGGCGTTGCGCGAAGGACAGGCGAGCCGTCCGGAGATTGAGCAAGCGCAAGTGAATCTGCGAAACCAGCGGATTACCGTCCAAGCCGACCGGAACGCTCTTTTGCCCTCACTCGACGCGTTCGTCGCCTACTCCGCTTCGGGGCAAGCCGGCGGGCTCGGAGCAACCCTTACTCCCCTACTCCAGGGCCGCTACCCGGGTCTTGGTTATGGAGTAAGCCTTGATATTCCCATCCGCAACCGCGAGGCGCAAGCTGACGCCGCAACGGCCTTGCTTCAAGAGAGGCAATTTGACATGAAATTGCAGCAAGCGAGAAACCAGGTCGTGTGGGACGTGAGCAAAGCTGAGGCCCTCGTGCATCAGGCCCAGGGGCAGCTCGAGGCGGCGGTCAGGGTAACGGCCATCGCTCGCCAAAGTTTTGACATGGAACATACAAAGTTCAGCGTGGGCCAAGCCACGGTTCAGGAGGTGATCGATTCGCAGAGTCAGCTTGCAACCGCAGAAAACAACGAGGTGAAAGCAAGAGCGGGATACGCGAAGGCGCTGATTGTTTTCGAGCAGGCCACGGGAACCATCTTGGCCCGGAATAACGTCGAGCTCTCTAACGCCGAACAGGGCAACGTGCCGCAGAGCCCCGCTATTCCCGGCACGCCGGTGGGCAAGCCGTAGCTGGAAACCTTGAACTACGAAACTAGATGTGAGATTCGGTTTGAGAATGAGGGGGGCACAATTTTAACCGTGCCGTTAACGGGCGCCTTAAATTCTCTTGTCTGGGTGGATTAGGAGGATGCAAGCTTTCGGCGGGGTTGAAACCCCGCCCCCCTGGCGATCGCATTAAATTCATGAATAATCCGAGTGAATGATCTTATACCAATTTACGGTCAAACATAGCATTTAGGCGGGGGCTGGAATTCCTCACGATGTTATTCTGAGCCGATTCGCTCCTCTACGAATCGCTCTGAGCGAAGCGAAGAGGCTCACGATAAACTCCGCGAAGAATCTGCTTTTCTCGCGCCTTACAAGCAGATCCTTCGCTGCGCTCAGGATGACAGACGTCTGCACGGGTCGTTCCCCAGCAATATTCCGCTTAAGTGAACAGTGTTGGGGTTAATGATCTTATGATGGGTCCGAGGTGAAGCCCCCCCCGTTGGCCGTAGATGGCGGCCCTGTGTTCCCTGAAACCTGCGACTATTTCACCCCTTAAAACATTAGAGTTTTATTTTCCAGTCTCACGTCTGTTTTCGATACTTTTTCGCGGTTGAAACAAAAAACGTTACATCGTGATGTGATATTCTGTAACCCTGCTTATACTGGCGCGTCTAACATTGTTTGGCCAGTAGCGCGAGGGGAATGTCTGCCGTCCTGGGCACTCCTTCAGTAACACGATGCTGAAAAAATCCTTTTGAATGCCGTCCTGAGCGCGGCGAAGAACCTTTTTTGTAACGAATCAACAAAGATTCTTACTTCGCCCGGCTCAGGACCGTTTTCGACCCCCGGATGACAGCGCAACTGGGGGGTTGGAAATAGGGGCTTTGAGCGGCGAAGTCTTAAAGCATCGTGAAATCATTTCTGCCAGGCGCATCTCGCGGGAAGCGAATGAGCTGGCAGCGCAAGGAATCCTCATGAACTTACTCAGGAAGGTCCGGTTCGCGTTTTTGGCCGCTGCGTTGACCGCGGCCGCGTTCGGCCAATCACCGCAATCGCCGCGGCAATTGGCGCCGCATCGCACTGCTATTTCAGGAACGGTGCAGGACGCAAACGGAGATGTCATTCCGGGCGCACATGTTACATTGCGGTCCGGAACGAAGCTGGCGCGCTCCACCTCGACCGATGCGCAGGGCCGTTTTAAGTTTCCCTCCGTCGCGCCAGGCCCGTACACCATTTCGGCGGCGTCAACGGGGTTTAATCCATATTCAAGCGTGTTTACGGCGAGTCTTACCCAGGCGGCGCCACTCAGAATTGTGCTATCGCTTGCCAGCGTAAAGCAGACCGTTACGGTTTCCGCCGGACCGAACCTCGTCACGCCGGAGACCAGCAATAATACGAACGGCATCAGCGAGAATGCGCAGCAGCTCAAAAACCTGCCGGTGTTCGACGAAGATATTATTGGCGCGCTTTCCCGGTTTCTGGATAGCGACTCGGAGGGCACGGGCGGCGCGGCGATGGTGGTCAATGGTGTTCCCGTCGAAAATGTTGCTGTGACTCCGTCGGCGATTAAATCGATCAAGATTGACAACGATCCGTTCGACGCCGAGTACACGCGGCCGGGGTGGGGCCGGATGGACATTACAACGAAGAGCGGAACCCAGCGATATCACGGAGAAGCCAACTTCATTTTCCGTGACGCCGTTTTCAACGCGCGCAACGCATTTTCCGCCACCCGGCCACCGGAACAGCGGCGCAAGTTCGAGGGAATGCTGAGCGGCCCCCTCTTTCACAGTCAGAAGACCTCATTTCTGATCTCGGCGGACCATGACGTGAAAGATCTTGAGTCCAATGTATTCGCGCTCACGCCCTCCGGGACCGTAGAGCAGAACGTGGCGAGCCCAACCCTTAACTCCCAGATTTATGGGCGCATCGACCATACGATCAACGATAAAAATAGTTTTGCCGTTACGGTGTCCTATCATGGCAACAACGCCACAAACCAGGGCATTGGCGGACTCACCCTTCCCGAAGCGGGCTACAACGAATCATTCAAGAGGGAGAAGGTTCGCTTCGATCAGACGACGGTGTTCACGCCAAATCTTTTGAATGAATTTCACCTGGTAGTCAGCCAGTTTCGAGACTCCTCTGTGAGCCTCTCGGACGCTCCGCAAATCAACGTGCTGGGCGCTTTCACCGCCGGAGGCGCTCAGGCAGACGAGCTTGAAACGAAGCATCAGATTGCTTTGACAGAGATGGCCACCTGGTCTCACGGCAAGCACGTGCTGAAGTGGGGATTGGACATTCCAGGTTGGGCGAGGCGCGGCCTTGATGACCGTGAGAACTTTGGCGGCGCTTATACCTTTTCAAGCCTGGCTTCCTATGAGGCGGGGCAGCCGCTCACCTACACATTGCAGCAGGGCGAAGGGCGCTTGGCGTTTTGGCAGAAGAGGGTGGGGCTGTTTACTCAGGATGACTACCGTTTGAAGCCCAACCTGATGTTTTCGGCAGGCTTGCGATGGGACTGGGAAAACTACTTCTCCGATAAAGACGAATTTGCTCCCCGTTTGGGCTTTGCCTGGTCACCCCAGAAAAGCCCGAAGACGGTCATTCGCGGCGGCGCTGGCTTTTTTAATGACCGCGTTTCGTGGCATTCCATATCAAGCCTGCTGCTCTATAACGGCGAGCGGCTGCAAAATTACCTCGTCACCAGCCCATCTTATCCCAACCCTGAAACTATGGGCGGCGCTGTGCCGCCGAGCATTACGCAACTGGCTCCAGACTTTCGCATGCCTTACCAGTTCATCGACGGCATTGAAATTGAGCGTCAAGTGGGCAGAGGCGCCACACTATCCGCCACCTGGCAGGATGGCCGCACCATCGATTCCTTTCGCTCGGTTGATTTGAATGCGCCTTTGCCGCCCCTCTACGCCGCCCGGCCTAACCCGGAGATTGGCATGTTGCAGCAGTACGAATCCGCGGGGCGGCAGCAGTACGACGCTTTGCATCTTCAGTTCCGCGGCCGCTTGAACCGCTTCTTCTCTGGAATTGTGAGGAACCGTTACGGTTGGTCGTACAACAATACCGCGGGGATCAGTTCTTTCCCGGCGAATGAGTATGACCTTAGCGGCGAATGGGGCCGGTCGCAATGGGACCGCCGCGACCGCTTCGAGATGCTCGGCATGTTTAATCAGGGAAAACTGCTGAATCTTGGGCTTTCGGTTTCTCTCTATTCGGGCGCTCCGTACAATATTACTCTCGGCACGGATCCCTATAATGACGGCTTGCTGCTGGCGCGGCCGGTGGGCGTTGGCCGCAATACGGGCCAGGGGCCGGGCTATGGGTCTGTTGATGTTCGCTGGCAGCACGATTTCCATATTGAACCCGCGAAGAAAGACAGCTCACCTCTCTTCACGGTAGCGGTTGGGGCTTTTAACGTTCTCAATACCGTCAACTATGGAACGATCATCGGCAACCTAAGCTCTCCGCTGTTCGGCCATGCGGTTACGGCCTCGGCGGGGCGGCGGATGCAGTTTTCAACCCGCTTTCAGTTCTGACCAACACGGGTTTCAGGGTACAATCCCGCCTATGCCTTCTCGATTTGCAACATTGAGCAGTAGGACAGTTTTCAAGGGCCGCAGGGTCGAGGTGAGGGTAGACCGTGTCCGCGAGCCAGGAGGCGTGGAGGCGCAGCGCGAGTTGGTGTGCCATCCGGGTTCTGTCGTTGTGCTGCCGGTGATGGCTGACGGAAGCGTCTTGTTGGTTCGCCAGTTCCGGTACGCCGCCCGGCAATCCCTGTGGGAGTTGGTTGCCGGTGGGCTTGAGCCGGGGGAAAGGCCGCTGCGGGCGGCGGCGCGTGAGTTAGCCGAGGAGACGGGCTACCGCGCGCGTGTTTTCAAGCGAGTTTTGGACTTTTATCCGAGCCCTGGCATTCTGAACGAAGTCATGCATTTGGTTGAGGCAAAGGACCTCACGCGGGGCGAAGCTCAGCCAGAAGCGGACGAACGCATTCAGGCGCGGACCTTCAGCGTCGCTGAGCTTCGCAAGATGGCCAGCACGAATAAGATCAAAGACGCAAAAACGCTGGTGGGACTTCTGTGGCTGTTGAATCGACCTTTTTCCCGGCGCTGAACGCAAGGAGTTGCCGGCCTCCGGCGCTTTTCCAAAACCCTTTCTAGCTGGACCACTACCCACCGGGTTTGTCTCTTTCGACGTTCGCCCTTATCATATAAATTAGAATCGATTCGACCGGAGACGAGATCGAGGTCTCGTTAAAGTGTATCTAGCTTGCGCCAGGCCAGACGCTTCGCGCGCGGCAGAACCGGCAGGCTGAGGAGGATGCGATGTGGGAATATGACCAGCCAATGAAGCTCAAAATAGGACTGGCCGAGATGCTCAAGGGCGGTGTGATTATGGACGTAACCACCGCTGAGCAAGCCAAGATTGCCGAAGACGCTGGAGCGGTGGCCGTGATGGCGCTCGAGCGCGTTCCGGCGGACATTCGCAAAGAGGGCGGGGTGGCGCGGATGGCGTCGGTGAAGATTATCAAGGAGATCATGGGGGCGGTAACGATTCCGGTGATGGCGAAAGCGCGCATCGGGCATTTTGCCGAAGCCCAAGTGCTTGAAGCGGTCGGTGTGGACTACGTCGACGAAAGCGAAGTGCTGACCCCGGCCGACGAGGAGCACCACATTCACAAGTGGCCGTACAAGGTTCCTTTCGTCTGCGGGGCGCGGAATCTTGGGGAAGCTCTGCGGCGGATGGGTGAAGGCGCGGCGATGATTCGCACTAAGGGAGAAGCGGGTTCGGGGAACATTGTGGAAGCGGTGCGGCACCTTCGGGCGATCACAGGTGAGATGCGCCGCCTCACCACCTTGCGTGAAGAGGAACTCATGGCGCAAGTCAAGGAACTGGGCGCTCCGCTCGACTTGGTGAAGTGGGTGGCGGCAAATGGCAAGCTTCCGGTGCCCAACTTTTCCGCAGGCGGCATTGCTACACCCGCCGATGCGGCGCTGGTGATGCAGCTTGGCGCTGAGGCGGTCTTTGTCGGGTCCGGGATTTTCAAGTCCTCCGATCCGGCTCAGCGCGCCAAGGCCATCGTTCGCGCCACTACCCACTACAACGAACCGCAAGTGGTGGCTGAGTGCTGCGAAGAACTCGGCGAAGCCATGCGCGGCCTCGACGTTTCGAAGCTCGACCCGAAAGAGTTGATGCAAACGCGAGGATGGTAAACGTAGTAGACGGAAAGCAGAAGGCATGGAGTGGAGTAGGATAGGGCCGCAACTAAACGGGCTGTCATGCTGAGCGAAGCGAAGCATCTGCTTGTCATCGGTGCTGGCAAAACAGCAGATTCTTCGCTTTGCTCAGAATGACATGTCATGAAATGCTTGCTGAAAACAAGAATTGACAATTCTGCGGTAATTTTTCCGAGCGAAAATGCGGTGAGATATTCGGTCATTGTGGAGAAGGGTGAAAGCAGCTTCGGCGCTTACGTCCCGGATTTGCCCGGTTGTGCTGTGGTCGCGGAAACGCGCGAGGAAGCGTTGACGCTTATTCGAGACGCCATTACGCTCCATGTCGAGAGTTTGGAAAGCTGAGAAATCTACGGAGGTATATCCTATGCCAGTCAGAACAGCAGAAGCAGAATGGAAAGGGAATTTGCCGGAAGGCGGCGGCAAGATGAAGCTCGGTTCGGGCGCATATGAAGGTCCGTTCACCTTCAAGTCGCGTATGGAAAACGGACCGGGAACGAACCCGGAGGAGTTGATTGGCGCGGCGCACGCCGGGTGCTTCTCCATGGCGCTTTCCCACCAGCTTGCGACCGCCGGACACGCGCCCAAGCGCGTGCACACCAAAGCGTCGGTCAACTTTGAAAAGACGGACGCAGGCTTTGCCATCACGAGCATTGCCCTTGAAACCGAGGGTGAAGTTCCGGGGATTTCTGAAGCGAAGTTTCAGGAGCTTGCCGAAGCGGCGAAGAAAGGCTGTCCGGTTTCGAAGGCTCTGGCAGGCACGAACATTACACTGAAAGCCAAGCTGATCTCGGCTGCGAGCGCATAAGCACGAGTGGCGAACAACGGCAAAAAAGTGGCCGGTATTCTGGCGATCCAAGGTGACTTCGCCGTGCACGCGCGAATGCTGGAGAATATTGGCGCGCCTTACCGGCTGGTGAAACACGCTCACGAGCTTCAAGAGGTGGCGGCTCTCATTTTACCGGGTGGTGAGAGCACGACCATGCTCAAATTCTTTTCCGCTGAGGGCGTGGGATCTGCGGTTCGGGAGTTTGCAGCTCAAGGCAAGCCGGTTTTCGGCACCTGCGCTGGGGCGATTCTGCTGGCCAAAGAAGTTTTAAACCCGCCTCAAGAGAGTCTGGGCCTTCTTGACGTGACCCTCGAGCGGAATGCCTACGGGCGGCAGATTGACAGTACCATCCAAAAAGGTGAATGCCCTGGGCTTTCGGATGATCCGCTCGAGATGGTTTTTATCCGCGCGCCGATTATCCGGCGAGTGGGAGGCGGCGTGAAAGTTTTGGGGACCGCTAGCGGCCTTCCCGTCTTGGTCGAGCAGGCCAATTTGCTTGCTGCAACGTTCCACCCGGAGTTAAGCGCGAACGAAGTGATCCATCGTTATTTTCTGAGTAAGATGAATTCATTTTCGCACTGATTCGTTGTTTGAATCCTGGCGCTGCAAGCCGGGATAGTGAGCCGGTAGGGCAGGAGGGTTCAATGCCACAGCATCTCGATCATCACGATGCGGAGTTGTTACTGCGCCTCTACGATCTGCGCCGCGAGGAAAAATTGCGCCAGGCGCGCGAATGGTTTTTTCAGGAGTTTCGAGCCGACTCGCGGGAGAACCTGATGAAACAATTCCCGCCAGGAACACAGGAAAATGCTTATTACCGGATGGTAGTGACCTACTGGGACATGGCGGCTTCAATTTTGAACCACGGCTTGATCAATGAAGATTTATTCTTTGAAAACAACGGTGAGCTTTGGGCGATTTGGACTAAAATCGAACCGTTGCTGGCTGAGATCCGCGCGACATCGAAGAACCCGCACGTGTATGAAAACCTGGAGATCGCGGGCAAGAAGTACGACGCGTGGATGGAGAAACGGGCGCCGGGTGCGCTTGCCGCGCGCCGCGACTTCCTGCAACAGCGGGTCTTGGGAGCCGGGAAGAAATAACCGAAGGTTATGCGCCATCGCGGTCAGGCCTCTTGGGAGAAGAGCGATGAGTCAGGCCGCTTCGTCTTACATGGTTTCTACCTGCCGGCAGCCCGTGCGGATGAGTGAATCCGGCCGCGGAAGTTTTGGATTCATCGTCACCCTTATCATTTTGGCCGCAATCGGTTATGTTGCGTTCCTGGTGGTTCCAATCTATGTGCACAACTACGAATTGAATGATTATGTCAACGAGGCTGCCCTGGAGGTGGTTTCAAACCGGATTAAAGCCGATGACGTTCCGGCTGCTGTGGTCGAACGGTCAGAGGCGTTAAACCTGCCGGTCGAATTGGGGGACGTGCAGGTTGAGCCGGAGAAGCAGGCGGTTAAGATTCATGTCTCCTACACAGTCCCGGTCAATCTCTTGTTTTATACATGGACCATACCTTTTTCCGCCTCGGCGTCAGCCCCAAGACTAGTTTACTAGCTAGAGCCGAGTATCGCTAACGGTGGTGTGTTTGCTGGCGCCAGGCCGGTTGCATGGCGGGCGAATAATCAGGCGCGTCCTCCTTGGCGGATTCTGGCATCTTAATTCATTGAGACACTGTGGCAAGATCTCCATCGCGTTCAAGCCGTCATCCACGTCCGGCCCGTCCGGTAATCGCCTTTGGGGTGGTTGCGCGCTTTGTTCGCCGCAACAAGAAAATACTGCTGGCGGCCGTCTGCGCCTTTTTCCTGATTTGCGCCACCGTCTTCCTGCACTATTACGTGCGTTTTTCCCGCCTCGTTGACCAACGCCTGAGCGGCCAGATCTTTCATCGCGCATCGCTCGTGCTCTCGACGCCCATACCGGTTGCCAGCGGCGAGCCGCTTTCTATGAGTGAGGCGGAGGATCGCCTTCGCAAGGCGCTCTACTCAGAGGGAGAGCCAACGGGCTCCGGCGTCGGCGCATTCAGGGTTCATGGAAACCGACTTCTCATTTTCCCGGGTTCTGAATCTTTCTTCCGAACGGGTGAGGATCGTGAGGCTCCGGCTGCGATTACATTTAAAGATGGAAAGATCGCGGCCATTGCAACCATCGCTGGGAACACGCCGTTAGACCATTACGAGCTTGAGCCCGAAGTGATCACCACGCTCTTCGATGAAAGCCGGAGCAAGCGTTTGATTGTCGGCTTTCACGACTGCCCCGGCGTTTTAGTCAACGCGGTGCTCTCCGCCGAGGACCGCCGCTTTTTTTCGCACCACGGCGTGAATGTGTTCCGGCTTTTTGAGGCCACGCTTACGGATATCCGTTCGGATGAGCGGTTGCAAGGCGGAAGCACCCTGACCATGCAGCTTGCGCGAAACTTCTTTTTGAACCGGAAGAAAACCATCAAACGCAAGCTGGATGAGATTTTCCTGGCCGTCCTGCTCGAGCATCGCCTGAGCAAAGAAGAAATCTTCACTCTCTACGCCAACCAGGTCTATATGGGGCAGCGGGGAAGCTTTTCCATTTACGGCTTTGGCGAAGCCGCGGATGAATATTTCAATAAGAGCATGAAAGACCTGACGCTTCCCGAAGCGGCTCTAATTGCGGGAATGATTCGCGGCCCAAACCTCTACTCGCCTTATCGTTATCCCAAAAGGGCCCTCGACCGCCGGAACTGGGTGCTGCGTGAGATGGTGGAGAACCATTACATCACGCGAGACCAGGCGGCCAAGGCGAGCGCGGCGCCGCTCGGCGTAACACAACGCAACGTGGGTGGTAGTCAAGCGCCCTACTTTGTGGACATGGTCAAGGACCAGTTGCTCGACCACATCTCTCAGCAGGATTTGATTTCCGAAAACTACCGCATTTACACCACGTTGAATCCCGATCTGCAACTCGCCGCCGCTGACGCTGTTCACGAAGGTATGAAAGAGGTGGACAAGCGGATCATGGCCAGGCGGAGGAAAAGGGCGCCCGCGCTGTCCGGCCTTCAACCGCAGGCTGCGCTGGTCGTTCTCGACCCGCATTCGGGAGATGTTCTGGCTTTAGTGGGCGGACGCAATTATGCCCGCAGCCAGCTCAATCACGCGCTGGCGATGCGCCAGCCGGGTTCTTCCTTTAAACCCTTCGTCTATGCCGCGGCGCTGAACTCCGGCGTTAATGGGTCGCAGCCGCTGATTACAGCCGATACGATTCTGCCGGACGAACCCGAAACATTTCAGTTTGGCAACATTACGTATCAGCCGAAAAACTACAAAGAGGAGTATTACGGCAATGTGACTCTCCGTGAAGCTCTGGCGCTGTCGTTGAATGTGGCTACAGTCAACCTCGCGCAAATGACGGGTTACGAGAAAATTAAGGATTTAGCCGTCGCTGCGGGCATTAATGGCGGCATTCAGGCCACGCCTGCGATTGCCTTGGGCGCGTACGACGCAAGCCCGCTCCAGATGGCGAGCGCCTATACTATTTTTGCAAATGGTGGTGTTTATGAGGAGCCGCGCATCATTCTTGCGGTTAAAGACCCGGCGGGGAACGTGGTCTGGCAAAGCCCCTCCGTCTCACGCCAGGCGCTGGACCCGCGCGTGAGCTACTTGATGACAAACCTGATGGAAACCGTTATTGACCATGGCACTGGCGAGGGAGCGCGCGCACGCGGGCTGCTCGCGCCCGCGGCAGGTAAGACGGGAACGTTGCACGACGGCTGGTTCGCCGGTTATACCTCTAATTTGCTCGCCGTGACCTGGGTGGGTTATGACAATGATCAGAATCTCGGCTTAACTGGCGCAAGCTCGGCGCTGCCCATCTGGACGGATTTTATGAAGAGCGCCGTTGAGTTGCCTGGCTACCGCAAGGTTCAACCCTTCGAACCGCCGTTTGGAATTATCGTGGCGCCGCTCGATAGTAAAACGGCGATAGCCACGGCAAATGATCCGCTGGCGACTGCCGACGAAGTATTTGTTGATGGCACCCAGCCGGTGTCGACGAGCGTGACTTCAGCTTTGTCCAGTTTAATCAGAAAGATTCTGCCTCTAGGTTCCCCAAAGGAAAAGCAATCTTCCCAGCCGGCCGCGCCTGGCGGCGTTCCCGTCGTTTCATCACCCGCTGTAACAACGCTTCCCGGTCAGTCCGCCGGCCTATCATCCTCGAAACATCCCCCCGGCGCTTCTTCAAATGCCGGGGAGCCGCAAAAGTCTGGTGGAGTGATGAAGAAGATCTTATCCATCTTCAAGCATCATAAGAACAAACAGGAACAAGACGATTCCAATCCCAGCAAGCCTTAGCAGAACACTTCGCGCACAAGCGGTAGTCACTGAACTGTTACGCTGAGATTTGGGATAGGCTAGCGCCTTAGCTGGGGTGAAAGATGGCCTTATTTGGCGCGGGTAGCAAGGCTCGCGGAGGCTAGGGCGCCGGGCCAAGCCTGCCACACATTTTGTGCAAAACTTGGCCCATCTTTCACGTGGGTTTAACACTTTAGGAGACAAGAAATATCTAGGATGGCGCCCCTTATATTGCAATAACCTATTGAAAGTAAAGCAGTTGAAATGTTTATTTTTAAGCTAATCCCTCTGAGCTTAAGACCTGGGACGGTTCCATCTCGACGCCAGGGTCCGGGGTTTTCCACATTTTTTTCCACAGCGTTCCCAGCCGCGAAATAACAGGGAAAATCAGCACGAAGGTCTGACGCCAGCCGGGAAGGCCAGCGTTTGCCCGCGAATCTTGAGCGATTCAGGTACGCGCGCTCGCACCAGAACGCGTTGACCCACGAAGCGTGTTGAAAGGACGGCGCCGAGGCGATGAAGCCGCGCGAGGCTTTCGCCATCGGCAGAGGAGAAATTAAACTCGGCTTCAACCATCGGCTCGCCTTGCAGAACTTCGTCTAGCCGGAGCAAGAGCGTTGAAATCCCCTCTCCGGTTCGCGCGGAGACAACCACATCGCCGGGCGGAATATGGCGCCGTCCGGTTTCTGCAATCAGATCGGCCTTGTTCCAAACGCGAAGGCGGGGCGAGGATGCGAGACCCATGCTTTCAAGCATCTGATCGACCGCCTCAGAGTGCTCCGCCCATTCGGGGTGGGATGCGTCGATGACGTGGATCAGCAGGTCTGCGCTATCGAGCTCCTCAAGCGTAGCGCGAAACGAAGCGACCAGGTGAGTAGGAAGATTGCGGATGAAACCGACCGTATCTGAGAGAAGCGCCTTCCGATGCGATTCGAGGTTGAGTACGCGGACGGTTGGATCGAGGGTGGCGAAGAGGCGCGGCGATGCAAAGATTTGCGACCCCGTCAGCGCATTGAACAGAGTTGACTTGCCGGCGTTTGTGTAGCCCACCAGCGCCACGCTGGCAAAGTTTTGCTGGCGGCGGCGTTGGCGATGGAGCGCCCGCTGCGCGCGGACTTTGTCCAGGTCATGTTCCAGCTTCTGGATGCGCGCGCGGACCCGGCGGCGGTCAGACTCCAGTTTCTGCTCGCCCGGTCCGCGTGTACCGATGCCGCCGCCTAGCCGGGATAGCCGGACGCCTTGCCCGGCGAGGCGGGGAAGCAGGTAACTCAGTTGCGCCAGCTCGACCTGGAGCTTGCCTTCACGGGTGCGCGCGCGGCGGGCAAAAATATCCAGGATCAATTGGGTGCGGTCGACCACCTTCAGGCCAAGAGCGGCCTCCAGGTTGCGGAGCTGCGTCGGCGTAAGATCGTGGCCAAAGATGACGCAAGTTGCCTCAAGCTCTTGGGCTCGAGCGCGGATCTCCTCCACCTTGCCGCTGCCAACGAGCGTCGCCGGATCGGGCGCGGGAGACCGCTGCAAGGTGAAGCCCGTCACCTCGGCGCCAGCGCTGGCCGTAAGCTCCGCCAACTCCTGCATGGCGTCTTCGTGAGAGACGAGGCTCACGCGCGAGGCGGGGCGAGTGGCAGGGCGTGGGCGCCTGCTGGTTAGCCATTCGGCTAGATAGACTCTTTCGAGGTTGCGCTGAATGGGAATTTTACTCCTCTGCGGGCGCCGCCGGAACTGCCGGGGCGGCGTGCGGCGCCACGGGACGGTTTACGATTATCGTAGAAATGGCGTGCTTGAAGATCAACTGCTCTTGATGATTATTTTCGAGAATCAGGGAGAATTTGTCAAAGCTCCGAATCCGGCCGGTGAGCTTGACTCCGCTCAGTAGATAGAGGGTTACAAGGATCTTGTCCCGGCGCGCGTTGTTCAGAAACGCCTCTTGGATATTCTGGATTGTCTTTTCTGCTTGTTCCCTTTTCTCATTGCCCGCAGTATTCATGAATAAGACCTTTCCGACCCATGATGATTGATACCAATTTTCGGTCAAACATAGCATTTAGGCGGGGGGCTGGAATTCCTCACGGTGTCATTCTGAGCGTAGCGAAGAATCTGCTTTTCTCGCGCCTTACAAGCAGATCCTTCGCTGCGCTCAGGATGACATCACCTGCAGCATCCCACTAAACAATCCCATGGTTGACGTCAAATCCGTATCAGAAGTGCAGCTTCAAGGCGAACTGCAAAATTCGCGGGTCGCCCGCGCCCGTGATGAGTCCAAAGTTTGAAGATGTCATCCCCGTAGTCGGTCCACTGAAGTTGACATGGTTGATCACGTTGAATGCCTCAAAGCGAGCCTCCAGATTGACCCTCTCGGTGACCGGAAAGAGGCGGCTGAGCGCGACATCGAAGCTCACCGATCCCGGACCATAGAAAGCGTCGCGGGCGAGGGCGCCATAGGTGCCGCTAGGGTTGATTACAAACGCCGCCGGATTGAAGTAGTTCACGCAGGAAGTTTTGGTTGCGCAGGCGCCGGATGTGAAAATATTAACACCCGGAACCGGGTCCGGGCGGTCGAGACCTTCGCCTGTGTTCGAGTTGTTTTTTCCCGTCGTTATGTTGAACGGTGTTCCGCTTGAGATGCGAACCAGCGGGGCAAGGCGCCAATCTCGCAGTATGCGGCCCGCCCATCCATTCCCCTTTACCGGGCTGTTCGCGACGATAGAGCCGTTGAAGATATGGCGAAGGTCATAATTGCAGTTGCCATAGTCGAGGGCACGGTCAAAGGGATCCTGGTAATAGCCTCCCCTCAGGTCTCCGTTGAAATCTCCGTCACTCAAGCAGCGCGAATACGTATAGTTGGCAAACAACGTGAAGCCATGGCTATAGCGATGCCGGACGGTTAGGAGCAGAGCGTTGTAGTTGGAGTTGCCGCCATCGTCGGCGTAGTCCACTTGGCCGAACGCAGGGCCTTGAGCAGGGTTGGCCAAGTTGAGCACACGGCTTGCGGAGGTGCCCCTGGTTTCGGGATTAAGGTCTTGCGTGAGCCACACGTGAGTTGTCTTATTGCCGATGTAGGTGGCCGATGCCATCCAGTTGGCTGCAAACTGGCGTTCATAGCTCAGGTCCCAGTCTGCTACGTAGGTTGGCGCCAAGTTGGGTGGAAGCACGGCGTAAAACGCTCCGCTGGGAAACGGAGCACTGGAAGGCGGTGGAAATGCTCCTGGAAACGGATTGCCGCCAGGGTACAATGACCAAGGATTATCAAAGGATCCCGTCTGGTCCGTCGTCAAGTCGATTTCATTGACGTAGGGAGGATTAGACATGAGCCGCTGGGCGAACCAGACTTCTCCGGAATCATAGAGAATCGCCCCGCCCACGCGAATAGTCTGCTTGCCGGATCCGCCAGGACTCCACGCAAGCCCGAGGCGCGGCGCAAAGTTCGCCCATGAGTCGTGAGTGAAGGCTTTCGGAATCCCCGTATCGCCGTAGTAGAACATTCCTGCCGGAGCGTTCTGAAACACCGCACTTTTCTGATTGGCGAGAAACGCGGCCATGCTGAACGAGCTGCCGCGGGCGAAGTGGTCTTGGGGGAACAGCATCGGCTCCCAGCGCAGCCCGGCGTTGACGGTAACCGAACGGCTCGCATGGAAGGTATCCTGAACATAGAGTCCGGGGATGCTCTCCCGCAGCGCCACTTGCTGCTGGCGGCTTTGGCTGAAAGCCGTCGAGCTGTTGCTCAAATAGCCGAGCAGAAAGTCGGCTAGTCCGTCGCCGCTTCCGAGTCCGCCGAAGGTGAAGTCTCCGTTTTGCAGATAACCTGAGTTGGTGTTGTCTTCGG
>JBOGJY010000194.1:0-4858 GCA_050745325.1 Terriglobia bacterium | reverse complement strand
AGTTCTTTGATCACTCTCCCCCAAACCTGTTCGCCTGTTCCTCCGAAGGCGCCGTAACCCGGCGCATGAACGTATTGGTCCCCAAGCCAGTGCGGACAACCGGAAGACCAGGTGCGGACGACCAATCCCTTTCCCATTGAATGGACGGTTTCGTAGAGGTTCTTCACGTTCACGTAGAGTTCGTTCGGAAACTTGTTCAGACCGCTGCTTTGGCACCGCTCGTCCTGGCAGTACATTCCATACTGGTCCCAAAAGATAGCGAGGAAACCGTCGGCGCCGCTTTGTTCCATCAGCTCCCGGATGTAGGCGTTATAGATTTTCCATGTCATCGGATCAGAGGGACACAGCGGCGCCTTCTCCCACGAATTAGCCTCTGGCGTTCCCTTTGCGGAGGGATAGGCTTTAATCACCGCCTGGTAGAGCGGCGCCGACCAGTGTTCGAAGTTGTTGCCGTAAATTGAGGTGTACACCTCGACATCCGCATCGTGGCATTCCTGCAAAAACGTTTTGCTGCGTTCGGCCATGCGGCTCTGCATTTGCTCGAGATGTTTTTGATCGCCTTGGCTCAAGAGATTAAATATGTTAGGAAAGCTTCCCTTGAGCGTGGCCACGGCTGGAATCCCGCCCACTTGATTCGCACCCACTTCCGCGACCACTTCGGCAATGCCGCGGTCACGGCTTCCGTGCGACGTCCTAAGCTCGAAGTCAGGCTCCCGCACATACGCGCCCGCTGTTTTTCCCCGCCACAGCGCATAGTCCCCCGCCGCGAACAAAAGCGAGCGCGGGCGCTTCCCGAGGATCAATGCGCCGCCTTCGTGGAACGCGATCCTGTATCCGTCATATTTAATGGCTTCAGCTTGCGAACCCAACAGTTTCATTTGCGATGGCGCTGCGGGCGCTGTCGCTAAAACGATCTCACCCTTCTTGGGGAGTCCCGTGTGCCCCACGGCCTTGATCCGGCTTTCGTCAAGTCCGAGTTTACGCGCCAGAATTCCGGCCGCTGATTTCACCGCCGGATGGCAATCGCGCGCAATGAGGATTCGCTGGTATTGCGGCCCTTCAGAGTTGGGTGGAGCACCCGGCGACCCAGCAGCGCCAGTTTCCTGAGATAGCAGGTCCACCGGCACAACCAGCCCGGCTCCGATGCCAAGCATTCTCTGCAAGGCTTCGCGCCGACTCGTGCTGCTGTTCTTCTCAACCATAATGATTCCTCTTTTGCTGGCATTTATAGGAGTGCTGGTTTTGCCTCCTTTCCGCGCTCCTAAGCCAGTTAAATCTTTTTTTGCTCCACCCGCTCGAGGTAGGTGTTCGGCAGCGGCCTGCTCAAGTCGATGCCAAAATCCTCTACTTTGTTCAGCGCAAAAACCGGCGCGCCCGCCGCGCGCTGCGCCTTAATGCGGAGGAAATCCGCGCCCTCGACATCATCGAGTATGAACGCAGGCCGGGCGTCCTCTTTCATATAATGGACTTCGACGTGGCTCAACTCGATGCCCCTGACATGGCGAATGTAGAAACCGTAGCAAGGGATGGTTCCAAACATGGTAGGCTCCGGATAGCCGTTTTCCTTCTCCGGCGCCGCAATTGATGCGTCTGCGCTCGTACCGCCCCCCTGGCTTTGAATATAAATGTTGCTCAACTTCACGTCTTCAATCGCGTAACCTGGAATGCCGCTGATGATGGAGGCGTAGCGTCCGGCGGTGTTTGAGGCAACGATGTTGCTGATATTCACGCGCCTAAGCTTACCTATGGGAGTGCCCGTAGGACCGCGCATCCGGCTGCCGAGGCGCATAAAGATAGGCATGTTCACGATATCCCGCATGGTGATATTGCTGACCGATATATCTTCGAGGAGAGCGCCATCGACCGTCTCAAGCGCCAATCCCCCGCAGTCATCAAACACGCAGTTTGAAATCGTAACATTCTGGAAACCGCCGTTCGACTCGGTGCCGCACTTGATCCGCCCGGTGCGCGGCACGCGGTAGCCGGCAGGCCAGCGTTTGAACGTGCCGTCGAGAACCGTTCCCAGCTCGTAGCCTCCGGTGACAAAACAGTTGGTAATAGTAAGATTTTTCGTCGCTCGCGCATAGCCGAGCGCGTAGGAGCTTTTCGGGCAGATGCCGTCATCCCACGGCGAATTGACGGTGCAGTTCGAGACTCGCACGTTATGGCAGCAATCGATATCCATCGCGTCGCGGTTGGTGTCAATCACAAGGTTATCCATGGTGAAATTATCCACTCCGGTCGCCAGAATTCCGAAGTGGCCGCCCTGAAGGATCGAGAAGTCGCGGAGCGTTACGTTGTGGCAATTTTTGAGCGCGATCGCTTTATCGCCGATGCCTGCGGGGTGCGGATTACGGCCCACGGACCGTCTCAAGCCCTTACCCCAAATCAGTCCCGGTCCAAGGATTGCAAGGTTCTCAAGCCCTTCACCCCAGATCAGGCTGTTGTGCCAATGGCTGTGGCCGAAATCCTGATATTGAGGCTGCGGGCCTGGTTCGGGTGGATCGTACCCGCCACTCGCGCCTTCCGCTGGCGGCTCGGCAGCCAAAATCGTCGCGCCCTGGTCAAGGTATAGTGTGATGTTGCTTTTGAGATGGATTGAATAGCACAGGTAAGTTCCCGCCGGGAAGCACACGGCGCCGCCACCCGCGGCGGCCGCCGCTTCAATCGCCTTGTTGATCGCAGGCGTGTCAAGCGTTTTGCCGTCACCCGTGGCGCCAAAGGTCCGCACGTCGTAGAGGCCGGAAACCGCCGCCGCATGGAATCCTGCGGCCACTGAAAGGTGTGGCGGAGCAGCCTCCGCGTGGGGGAACGGATAGTGAGGGCGCGGGTGCGGTGCAGGCGCGGTTTGGGCGAGAAGTTCCGTCCCGGCCGCAAGCCCCGCCCCAATTCCAAACATTTTTTGAAGAGTCTGGCGTTTGCTCCAGATGATGCCTTCAGGTTTATTGGCCACGTCACGTCCTTTCTTTTAATTTAAGGGATATATGCCGCCGCCTTTTAATATAGTGTTCACTTTGTGTGCGAGGGCGCCTCAGCCGCGCCAGTCTTTGGATGGAACAAAGCGGTATTAAAAGCAGAACCGCGGCATGTGGCGCCGGAACTTGCCTTAGCAATTTTTACATTAGGTTCGATTTCATTGAGCGGAGTCAGGCGCGCTCCTAGCCGCAGAGCGGCGGCAGAAATTAGCCCACGGCGTCAGCCGTAGGTTCGTGTCCATTGGACTTGGACTCCACTCAGAAGTGCAGCTTCAAGGCGAACTGCAGAATTCGCGGGTCGCCCGCGCCCGTGATCAATCCAAAGTTCGAAGATGTCATCCCGGTAGTTGGTCCATGGAAGTTGACGTGGTTGATCACGTTGAATGCCTCGAAACGGGCTTCCAGGTTGAACCTCTCCGTAATCGGAAAGAGGCGGCTAAGCGCCACGTCGACGTTCACCTGCCCCGGACCGTAGAAGGCGTCGCGGGAGAGGGCGCCGTAAGTACCCGAGGGGTTGATTACAAACGCCGCCGGATTGAAGTAGTTCACGCAGGAAGTTTTGGTTGTGCAGGCGCCGGAGGTGAAAATATTGGCTCCAGAAACCAGGTTCGGGCGGTCCAGCCCTTCGCCCGTCAGAGAATTATTTTTCCCGGTCGTTATATTGAAAGGGGTTCCACTCGAAATACGGACCAGCGGCGCGAGCCGCCAATCTCTCAGCACGCGGCCCGCCCATCCGCTGCCTTTCACGGGGCTGGTAGCGACGATAGAGCCGTTGAAGATGTGGCGAAGGTCATAATTGCAGTTGCCGTAGTCGAGGTCCCGGTCAAAAGGATCTTGGTAATAGGATCCCCTCAGATCGCCGTTGAAATCCCCATCACTCAAGCAGCGCGAATACGTATAGTTCGCAAAAAACGTAAAGCCGCTGCTGAAGCGGTGCCGTACTGTGAGCAACAGGGCGTTGTAGTTGGCATTCCCGCCTTGGTCGGCATAGTCCACTTGGCCGAAGGCCGGCCCTTGCGCCGGGTTGAGCAAATTGAGCACCCGGCTTGCGGACGTGCCCGTGGTTTCGGGGTTAAGGTCCTGTGTGAGCCACACGTGGGTTGTCTTATTGCCGATGTAGGTCGCCGACGCCATCCAGTTGTCTGCAAACTGGCGTTCGTAACTTACATCCCAATCCGCAACATACGTTGGCGCCAAATTGAGGGGCAGCACGGCGTAAAAAGCTCCGCTAGGGAATGGAGCGCTGGCAGGCGGAGGAAACGTGCCAGGAAACGGGTTGCCTCCTGGATAGACTGACCAAGGACGGTCAAAGGGGCCCGTCTGATCCGTTGTCAGGTCGATTTCGTTGACGTAGGGAGGATTGGACATGAGCCGCTGGCCAAACCAGACCTCACCGGAGTCATAGAGAATCGCCCCGCCCACCCGGAGGGTTTGCTTGCCCGAGCCGCCGGGGCTCCAGGCAATCCCGAGACGCGGCGCAAAGTTTGCCCATGAATCGTTGGTAAAAGCCTTGGGGATGCCCGTGTCGCCGTAGTAGAACATTCCCGCCGGGGCGTTCTGAAATACCGAGCTTTTCTGATTGGCGAGAAACGCGGCCATATTGAACGAGCTACCGCGGCCGAAGTTATCCTGGGGGAATAGCATCGGCTCCCAGCGCACGCCCGCGTTGACCGTAACCGACCGGCTCACATGGACCGTATCCTGGGCGTAGAGTCCGGGGATGCTTTCGCGCGCGGCCACTTGCTGCTGGCGGCTCTGGCTGAAAGCCGTCGAGCTGTTGCTCAAATAGCCGAGCAGAAAGTCGGCTAGTCCGTCGCCGCTTCCGAGTCCGCCGAAGGTGAAGTCTCCGTTTTGCAGATAACCTGAGTTGGTGTTGTCTTCGG
>JBOGJY010000193.1:0-5506 GCA_050745325.1 Terriglobia bacterium | reverse complement strand
AAAATATTCGGGTTCCAAGAATCCAACCGCTCATTCTTCAAATGGTAGAGAAAGAAGTTTGTGCTCAGCGCCACTAGTAAACTGGCGGCCGCTCCCCAGCGGTTGGCTCGCTTCCATATGAGCCCGGTCACGATGCTGATGCCCATATACGTCGCCATGGTTTCTGTCAGCAGGAAAGAATAGAGGACTTTATCAACCAAAAACACCGCGTAAACAATTGCAATCAGCACCAAGATAAAACCGCTGAGCCTGCCTGCCCAAAGGTAATGGCGGTCTGCCCGGCCGCGAACCAGCCGCTGGCGGTAGAGACCCTGGGTGAAGATCGCTCCGCTATCGACCATGAGCGCAGAACAACTCGCCAAGCTCGCGCCCATGACGCTCGCGATCAGCAGACCACGAAAGCCTGGTGACAACAGGTGACGGCAGGCAAACCCGAAAGCATCTTCCGGATCTGTGAGCGAGTGCGCGCCAAAAAGTCCTCGCTTAATGAACACGAGTACCATCAATCCCACGATGGCCCACCCCGCGGTGCAGACGCGCTTGACATAATTTCCATGGAAAAATCCCACACGGCAGGCGCGCTCGTCCTTGCCTGTTCCTACGGCTGCCATCATGTGGGGCTGAGCCATGATTCCGATCAAACCGTTAATGGTCAGCATCAGGATGAACCAAACGCCGATCTCTTTCGGCGTGGCCAGAGAAAAATCATAGGAGGGGAGCGCGTGCTTTATTCCAGCGAGGCCGCCAACCAAGCTCCAACCGAGCGGAATTAACATGAACGATAGCGTAATAATGAGCACGCCCTGAACGCAATCGCTCCATGCAGACGCAATCAGCCCACCGACAAAGCTGTACAGGATAAAAATAAGCGACAGCCCCAGAACGATGTGATTCACCCCCAAATGTCCGCCCAGCATCTCGTGCAGAATTTTGGCTGCGCCCTTGAGGATGCTGGCAATGTTGATAGTAAAGAAGACGAGCGCAAAGACGATATAAACGCCGGACATTCCGGCGCCGTAGCGGTCCTCGATCATCTCCGCAGTCGTGGTGCGGCGTACGCGGCGAAAAACGGGCGCCATGATCCAATAAAACGGGGTGGCGAAGAGGTTTTTCCACTGGTACCATATCGCCGAGATTCCGGAGGCATAAACCGCACCCGCCAGGCTTACAGGCATGTCGGAGTGCGTCCCGACGCCGAAGCTCTGCG
The DNA here is from genome assembly GCA_050745325.1 of Terriglobia bacterium. Taxonomy (GTDB): domain Bacteria; phylum Acidobacteriota; class Terriglobia; order UBA7540; family UBA7540; genus RH2-MAG17b. Next base: position 4,299 of record JBOGJY010000193.1, on the reverse strand, counting down.
CGATCATGAGCAGCTTGCCAAACCGTCGCTTGCCCAGAAAATAGCTTTGAGTGTCCTTTGCCCGGAGGCTTGCCGCCACGCCAATGGCCGCCAGCGCGACGAAGTAAACGATAATGATCAGCCAATCGAGGCCGCTAATCCGCATGAGCTAACCTGAATCCTGCGTTATGGGCTTTCTGAACTTCATTGCCAACAGGCGCCGAGCGGTCAGCTAGACTAGCCTGTTTCTTGAAGTTTTCCATTCCGTGAGCGGATGCGGACTGCGCCCCATAGGTCGATAAGGAGTGGCACGACTCAGGCCGAATTCGTTACGCCGTCCAGCAAAGAAGCAGATTCGAGGTCAAGGTAGATGCCGGCTTGCCGGTGTGTGCGCAGCAGCGAAGCGGGGCATTGCGGTGTAATGGGTCCTTGGAGCGCATTTCTCACGGCCTCCGCTTTGCGCCGTTCCGGAACCGAGCAAACTAGGTGTCGCGAACTCATCAAGGCCGGTATTGTAAGGGTCAGAGCCTGAATTGGAACGTCGCCGAGAGTTGGGAAGTGACCCTCACCAACTTGCTGGCGGCGGGACACGTCGTCCAAGGTCACGAGCTTCATGACCAAAGGATCGTTGAAGTCCGCCGTGTGAGGATCATTAAAAGCGAGGTGGCCGTTTTCTCCGATGCCGAGCAGGCAAACGTCAATCGGAGCGGCTAGAAGTAATTGCCCATAACGCGCGCACTCGTCCTGCAGGTTGGCAGCATCGCCCTCGATGTAGTGAACTTTGCCCGGATGGACAAGGTCCACGAGTTTTTCTTTAATCCACCGCCGGAAACTGGCCGGGTGGTCGCTCGGAATGCCGGCGTACTCGTCCAGGTGGAAGATTTCAACCCTGCTCCACTCGATGTTCCGGCGCTGAGCCAGGGATCTTACCGTTTCCAACTGGGAATTTCCGGTCGCTACGATCAGGCGGGCTGTCTGGCGCTCTTGAAGTGCGCGGACCAGGCTCATCGCCGCCGCCTCGGCTGCCGCCACGCCCGCCGCTGCTTTCGAGGCGAACACCTTTATTTCGGCGCCTCCCGAAGTCTGTTGTTTAACAAGTGCGCTCATTTGCCGTCCCTTTCAGGGCATGACTCCCTTGGGCGCCCACAAGTGTCCTTCGGCCTAGCCGGGGCCGGCAACTCCGGTTGGCTGAGGACTGAGCGTCGAAGCGATGTTTTGCCTATTTTGCGTGACCCCGCTGGCTGCGCAGATGCCGCAAGACTCGCGCTTCACCAACTCGGTTGGAATCGTAACTTGTTGGGGTGCGAGACCAGGCTGTTCAATCCGATTAAGCAGCAGCTCGACCATCCGTCTTCCTAGTTGCTCAGGGAATTCGCGGATGGTGGTGAGAGGCGGTGCAAGGCGCGCGCCGAAAGTGTCATTGCAGCCGGCCACGCTGACATCGCCGGGGATCGCCAAGCCGCGCTCTTTAAGAGCCTTATAAATGCCCTCCGCGGTTTCATCCGTAGATCCAAGGATCGCGGTGACCGGCTCGTCGCGCGCTAACAGCGATTTCGTTGCAAGGTATCCAACTTCCGTCGCATTATCGGATTCCAGAGTGCTCGCGCGAGCAGGCAGATCCATCTCCTTCATCGCTCGCTCATATCCCGCCAGGCAGCGCACGCACCACGGCTCGGCATTATTGCCTACAAACCAGATGTCCTGGTGATGGAGCTCTTGCAGGTAGCGAGTCATCTCGTAAGCGCCGCGCATGTCATCCGAGTACACGGCGTCGAAGGGAAGGTGACTGCCGTCGCCGAGCACATTGTTGCCCAGCACGGCGAAGGGAATCTCCCGGTGCTTGAGGAGCTCGAGCAAGTTCAGAGAATTGGTCCCGGCGAGGACTGCGGCCCTCGCCATGACGCGCCGCTGCAGGATGCGGGGAAGATGAAGGTTCTTCCATGGCACGCCGGTGTCATATCGAAACAACTGGAATACCATGTCCCAGCCGCGCGCAGTGCAGGCTGCCTCGGCGCCCATCAAAATGTGAGAATGAAAAGGGTGTAGCATTTCCCGGTTGCTCAGCAGAAACGCCAGCACGTTGGGCTTTTTCTTGCGATCCAACCCGATTCCAATCTTTTCGGCTGCGTCTCTGACGCGCTTTTGAATTTCGCGTGAAACGCCCGCATTTCCGCTTGCGACACGGTAAACCGTCGGTATGCTGACTCCCGCCAGCTTCGCCACATCGCTTAGGCGCTTTCTGTCACTTGGCCTGTTTTCCAATCAGTCGTTGTTACCTTTCGGGGAGGGTTGATCCGGTAGGGCCGAGCTATAATTCAGTCAGAACCTACCCTGTATGATCAAGATAAATTTCCAAATTATCATAGATAAAAATCATAAACAATCTAAATATTCTATATAATAATCTACCATATCAAGATAATAATCTTGCCTGAATTGAGTATGGGGTGTTATATAAATGCGGTAGGTTTAGGAGGAAAGTTTGTCTGGAGTTTCAATAAAGATCCGTTATTTTCGAATCAGGAGCCTAATCCTTGTCTTTCCGTGTTTGCTCCTCCTGGGCTGTTCGAGTCGCGCGCCCGAGAGAGCAACCCAAACGACAGCCGCCACGCCGGGCGTCCTCCATGCTCGCCTTTATAATTCTGGTTTTTCCCTTGGGGATGACAACTACAATGCGTGTTTCCAAGCAAGCGATGGAAAAATCTATTACGTGCTGGCCTCAGGCTCGGTTGATGCGGGCGCGCAGATGTTCGCATTCAACCCAGTCATTCAAACTATTGAGCACGTCGGAGATTTGACCGCAGCCGTAGGGGAAAAAGGCCTTCACGCTATACCTCAAGGCAAGGGTCACAGCATCTTTGTGGAGTCGGACGGCAAGCTCTATTTCGCCACGCACGTAGGCTATTACCAGCCTCCAACGCCGTCCGGGTTGGAGCTCATGGGAATACCTCCGCCAGGGTACAAGCCTTATCCTGGCGGCCATTTTGTTTCCTATGATCTCGCCACGCATAAATTCGAAAATCTCGCCAAAGCTCCCGGGGGTGAGGGCATCATCTCGTTCGCAATGGACGCACAGCGGCGGCGGCTGTACGGCTTAACGTGGCCCTCCGGGCTTTTCCTCCGATACGACATGCGAACGCATCAACTCAAGAACTTCGGGTCCGTTTTCCTTGGGGGCGAAAAGGGCGTTCCGGGGAGGACCTTTCGAGTGATTTGCCGCTCGCTCGTTATCGATCCCGACGACGGATCGGTGTACTACACCATTGGCAACGGGATTGTCGTGGAGTATCGCTATTCCACAGACTCGCTTGCGAAGGTCAAAGGTGTCAGCCTGAAGAGAGACGTTTTTGGATACATGAACCCCAGCGAGCCGGGCATTATGGCTTACAATTGGCGGCAAGCCTTCTGGTATCCGCCCGAAAAGGCGATCTACGCGGTTCACGGAAGATCAGGTTATCTTTTTAGCTTCGATCCGCATACCGGCAAAGTAGATGTCATCACGCGGCTGGTTTCCGATGAGACTCTCGCGAGCGGCATGTTCGACCGGAACAAGTACGGGTACCTGGGATTCGAGCTGGGCCCTGACGGCCATACCATTTATTATCTGACCGGCGCCCGGACGGACGCTACAAATGGTGCGGACAAGATTCATTTCGTCACTTATGACATCCTATCGAAGCGGCGCATCGATTGGGGAGTCTTGCAATTGGCGGACGCCACACGGCCCTATGCCGCCCAGGCCATGGCGATCGGGCACAACAGAATGATTTATGCAATTGCCAAGATGAATACCGCAGCTCGCGCCGGGCATAAGAGGACTTTCAGGATCGATCTTCTAAGTTTTGCAAATCCGTCAGGAGGCAAATGAACCGCAGAGATTTCATGGGCAGCGTCGCAGCCGGGCTGTCAGCTGCGAAAGTGGGAAGCGCTTCTTTTGACCCTCAAGACAGCCCCGGGGATGCACAACTCCCACCGCAAGGGGCGTGGATCCATAACGGGCTTATTGACGCCGGCGGCTCCCATGAGCCCTATATATTCGTCGTCCGCCGCGGCGGTGAGAGCCTGAACGCGCGTGAGATTTATGAACACGACCAAAGCGAAGCGGTGATTCGCCGGCTCAAGAGCCAAGGGGTCGAAGTGTTCCATACTCACCTGTATAAGGGCTTTGGCATGGCGGCTGAGATGCCGGAGATGGAAGACACCAGGCGAGCCGCAGCCATTGCCCATCGCTACGGGATGAAGGTCGATACCTATATTCAGTGGAACACGATGATGTATGAGACCTTTTTCGCGGAGGAGCCGCGGGCCAAAGGCTGGATA
>JBOGJY010000192.1:0-3818 GCA_050745325.1 Terriglobia bacterium | reverse complement strand
GTATGGGGTCGTACAACACGGATTGCCATAACGCCCAGCGATTTGTGACGCCAGCGGGAACCGTGCAAAATGAAGGTGACACGCAGGCTCACACGCTGCCGTATCAAATCGCATACCGCGTGCTGCTGCCGAGGCAGGTTGAATGCGAAAACTTATTGGTGGCGGTTTGCTGCTCGGCTACTCATATTGCTTACGGGACGCTCCGCGAGGAGCCTGCCTTCATGGTTATGGGACACGCGGCTGGAGTCGCGGCGAAGTTAGCAGTTGAGAGCCGAAAAGCCGTCCAGAAGATTGATCGTAACTCTCTCCAAAATGAGTTGCGCAAACAAGGCGCGGTGCTTACCATTCCGGCGGGCTACCCGGTGATCACTCGGAGGTAAGCGAGCCGTTGTAGTCGAACGGACCGTTACGTTCGGCAACACCAGCCGTTCCCTACCAAACGTCCGTAATCCGGATATCCGCAACGCCGATTTGTCGCTCTTCAAAAACGACTATTTTGGCAAGGAAAACCGCTATAATCTACAATTCCGCTTGGAGGCGTTCAGGGCGCTCAACAATCCGCAATGGGGCGGACCCAACACCAACATTCAGGCGGGCAGCGCCTTTAGCACCATTACTTCCGACACTGGACGGAGGAACGTCCAAGTGGCGCTGAAGTTCCTCTGGTAGGCGGTCACCGGGGGCGTTTTTTAGCCCCGCGGTTTATCTTCAGGGACATCGACCCGCGCAGCGTTTTGGGCAACCAGAACGCTGCGCGGCATCTGGCCTATGTCAAAAAAACCATTCAATGTAATTGCTCGCGTCCATTGGGCAACGGTTTTGGCGGCCGCTTGCCTCTTTGCTGTTTGCTCGAGCGCGGGCGCAAAGACGGTTGTCTTCTGGCAAGCAGGCTTCCCCACCGTAGAGAGCCAGCCGGTGAGCCGCGCCACACTAGAAAGCGCGCTCAGAGGGATGGATGTGGCCTTTGCCGATGCCGCAAGCCTGAACGATCCCGCCACGCTTAGGCAGGCAGACTTGCTCGTGCTCCCTTACGGCTCGGCATTTCCAGCCGGGGATTGGGGACCCATCCTCGCATACCTCCAGGCGGGCGGGAACATGCTCATCCTAGGAGGCCAAGCCCTGCGCGTTCCCGTCGAGCAAGCAAATGGCAGCGTCACGGCCAGCTCTCCGCAGGACACATATTCTCGCGCCATCGGCATCCAGCACACCTATGAGGTTCCGCAAAAGGACGAAACGCGATTTGAATGGAAACAGGGCTATACGTTCTTGAAGGCCCGCGAAGTGCGGGCGCGGAAGTTCTTTGTCCTCGAAGGCCACATCCGAGGCCTGGGCTACATGCTGAATCCGGAAGGTGAGCGCGTGGCCGCGCCGGTGGTGGTTTCCGACACCACGCGCGTGGGACGTGGGGGCGATGCCATGTTGGGCTCACGGATCGTGATGCTCGACTTCGACCCGCAAGTGGATTATTGGGCATCTCCGGAAGGCGTTGCGCTGATCCGCGATGCGGCGTCTTATGCCGCCGAGGGCGCGACGCTTTTCTGGCTGGAGACGCAGTACGCCGCGCTTGAGCCGGGTGAGACGCCTGAGATTACGGTGCACCTGAGAAATGTTCTGCGGCAACGCCGCGGGCTGCCCCAGCGTGGAGCCGTGAACCTTGAGCTGCGCTTCGCAAATAAGACTCTGGAAAGTCGCCAGATTCAATGCTCAGGTGTCATCGTCGATGCGAGTGTGGACTTTCACCGTGCACTTTCTCCGGGGTTTTATACTGTCCGTGGCACTTACGAGGCGGGTGGAGAGCCGCAGGAGTCTTACGAGAACGGCTTCTGGGTGGAAAATGGCAGCGCCTTGAATTCCGGCCCCGTGCTCGGCGTGAAGGGGAATTTCCTTACGGCGGACGGCAAGCCGTATTTTCCCTTCGGAACGAATTATTTTACCACGGAAGAGAACGGGTGGGACTTTTCCGGGCCGAGGAACACCTGGGTGTTGGAAAGAGACTTCGCAGCCATGGAAAAACACGGCGTGACCTTCATGCGCACCGGCGTGTGGGGGGGCCAGGACCGGTTGATCGACGCGGAAAGCGGCGGCGCAAGCCAACGATTTCTCCGCAATCTCGAAGCCTACCTCCTCTGCGCCCGCGAGCATCACATCTTCGTCAACTTCAACTTTTTTGCGTTTTCTCCGCAGACGGAAAGATTGTTCCGCCCGCCCGGCGCTGGCGCCGTCGCGCCGGTGCGCAATCCCTACCTTAACCCCGCTGCCATCCGCGCTGAGCAGGACTATGTACTCTCGGTGGTTAGCCGCTTCGAGAACGTGCCATTCCTATGTTGGGACCTGATCAACGAGCCCAGCTTCTCGAATCCTGGCCGGCTCTGGAAAGGTAATACTCCGAACGGCGACCCGAGCGAGCTCCGAGCATGGCACGAGTGGCTTCGCGCGCGCTATGGCACGATCGATAGCCTTGCCGCGTCGTGGTCCGTGACACCGGAGCAGCTTGGCAGCTTCAACAGCGTCCCGCTGCCGCAGGTGGATGACCTGACACTCACTCGCTACGGCAACGCGAATGAAGTCCGCGCCTTTGACTACAACCTGTTTGCCCAGGATATGTTCAGCCGGTGGGTCCACTCGATGGTGGAAGCGATCCGCTCCACCGGAAGCCGGCAATTGATCGACGTGGGCCAGGATGAAGGGGGCGTGACCAACCGGGTGCTGAATCAATTCTACGGAGGCAGCGGGGTCTCATTCACAACTGACCACACTTACTGGCAGGATGACGCGCTGCTGTGGGATTCGGTGGCCGCCAAGAGGCCGGGCGTGCCCAATATCACCGGCGAAACGGGCTACCAGCCGGTCTGGCTGCCCAACGGCGAGTGGCGTTACGACGAAATCTCCGGACTCGGCTTGCTCGAAAGAAAATGGGCATTGGGCTTTGCCGACGGGACAAGCGGCGCCTTGCAGTGGGACTGGGCGCGCGAGCCGTATTTCGGAATGCTGCACAGCGACGGATCGAGCAAGCTCTGGGAATACCAGATGGCGCGCATGGGAGACTTTGCTAAAAAAGCCGCGCCGTATGCTACCGGCCTCATCATGCCTGATGTGGTTATTGTGCTGCCTCAGTCCCTGCAGCTTTCTGTTTTCAACCCATTTGCCCTCGAAGCGCAGCAGAATTGCGTCCGCGCGCTCTACCAATACGCGCGCTCTGAAGCCTACGTGGTGGGGGAATATCAGATCGGTTTGCTCGGCAATCCCAAGCTCATCATCCTTCCATCGCCCTGGGTTTTCAGTCAACATACGTGGGAAGCAATTCTGGAGAAAGTGCGGAACGGCGCCACTCTGCTCATCACCGGGCCTTTCGACGACGACCCCCATTTCCATTCTACGGGGAGACAAAAAGACGCGGGAATCAACTACCAGCCCGGACTGCTGGCGACGCGAGAAATTCCAATCAACCTGCCCGGAGGAACGGAATGGCTGTCATTTCCCGGAGATGAGACTACCTATCTCGAACGCGCGTATCTACAAGACGGCAAAACATTTGATGAGGTGCAGCTCGGCAAAGGAAAAATTCTTTTTGTGCCCGTACCGCTCGAACTCAACACCAATTTGGAGGCTATTGGAGCTGTCTATCGGTATGCCCTGAGCGTTGCGGGCGTTCAGCCGGTTTATGCCACTCCGCTTCATGACCCAGGCATTCTAATCTGCCCCACGCGCTTTCCGGATGCAACCCTGTATGTCCTGACCTCGGAATCCGCGGGGAAGCAAGTGTCGTTCCGCGATAAGGTGAGCGGGAAAGAATTCTTCGGCCAACTCGATCCTGGGCG
>JBOGJY010000191.1:0-15241 GCA_050745325.1 Terriglobia bacterium | reverse complement strand
GGGCCTCTGTCCCAATACCATGCCATTGGTGAGTCTAATTTGCAATGAATAATACGTTAGTGCATTTATGAAATGCACGACTAAGCTCGCCGTTCTGTGTTAATGGAATTACAATCGGCCCGTTTTCGAATTCGTACCCCAAAGCGCCAGCTTTAACGGGTAGCACTATGGGCACGCGCCAATTCAAGGACCCGTGGGGCTTCAGAACCCGAATTGCACCCGGTAATGCACTATCGTCCAATGCCGTTGACTTTGACGCCCCGTCAGGGACGTAGGGCTCTACGCGTATGTCATAGCCAGTCTGGACGTTCCACCCAGCCGCGGGGATTTTTTCGGCAGCCCTTTCGAGCAAGAGATCGTAATTGAAATCAATGAGTGTGTGGTTACTGTGGTTCAACCCAATCTGTTTCTCCAAGAACCGCTCAAGTGGAGCCAAATTTACGTTCCAGCCCACAGTCGCAAATAGCTGGTTTATGGCGCTCTTGAAGCGTTGAGCGAGGCCGTCAGCGGAAGAGGCCCTCGCATTCTTGAGCACCTTTTCTATGGACTCGGAGGGGCGAGCCTTCAAAGCTCGCTTGAAAGCCTCTCGATTAGGCGGGCTAAAATTTCGGCCTTCAGCTTCTAAAACCTTCGCCGTCCAAGTGGCCTCCGGGCTCGGCCAATCATAAACCTCAGCAAGCTCTAGGTTGACAAGTGCAGACACAATGACGTCATCATCAAAGTGCTCAGTCATCACACTCACAAAGTCAAACATAAGTGGCAGGCGATACACAGGTCTCTCAAGCGATTTGGTAAGCCCAGCGCCGATAAAGTAAACGATCCTCGTCACTATATACCTCACGTTCCCCAAGAGTTCACCCAGCACGGACGCCGGTTCTTGGAACGCTCGTGGACCCCACCATTGTAGCTTAATTGATCCAGTCAAAAGCGGCGGGTGGTGCAGACGCGATATCACGGCTTTGCTGTCCGCAGCGCGGCTAGTAGGGACGAATGTCTAATATCCTAAACTTAATCCGGAGTTTTTTCCCCATATTCCCGCCCCTCTTTGCCAGTATCCACATGGTGGTTCCCCTTACGCTTGACACAAACCTGTCGCCGGGAACTAACCACGAGCACGCACTGCCTGCCCAGTGCGCAGTGCAAGTGATGGTGTAAACGTCGCCGTTTGCTTCGACTGTGTTGTAGACTTCGATCCACCGCACGGTTAAAGGGGCGGTGGCGGGAGGCCTTGTGACCGTCTGGCAGTTTAGATTCTGGCTGGTCCAGTAGCCCGTATCGATCCCGCCTCCATAGCAGCTTGTGTTACTGTAACCAGGGATCGTGAGGTAGGTCGTACTTTCATGGGGGATGGCTCGATAGGAAATTGCCTTCATCGACGTGGCGGCTTCGTATTCTTCTGCCACCGTCGGTACATCGTGCTCCGCATCAGGTGGGCGTGTGGGAGCCTCCGGCTGACCGGCGCTCTCTTGTGTTGAGGGCGCGATCCACTTTGAATCTGCCGGCTTAAGCTGTTCAACTGCGGCTTCGCCGTCTTTGAGAGGCACTGGAACCAAGCGCCCGCCACCTCGCCATGTTCCGGGCAGGATGAGCATTTCGATATATAAGCTTTCTCCTGGGTGCGCTTGGAGATGAAGTGGGGCCGAGTGCTTCATGCTCGACTCGATCTGGTGCTCTCCCGCGGGGACTTGCACGGAAAAGTAACGTCCGTTTTGGAGGCGGACCACTTGGCGCTCGTCAACGTAAACCGATGGCTTAAGGTCCCTGCCATAAAAACGCTTAGACCGGAAACAAATTATCCTCGCCGACGTGTCCGGGCCAACCGCGCGTTCAATGCGAACTTGGCTTGGCCGAGCCTTCCGTCCGTCAGGTGTGTGGCTCTTAACCACTGCCAAGATCACGGAGTCGGGCACGCCAGAGGATTTGAGGCGCTCGAGTGCGCGGGGCGAAGTGTCGAAGTCGCAATTTGAGTTTCCAATTTTGGCAACTATCACATCAGGGCTAAGCCTCGCCTTAGCCATAGAGATGATGTCCACGTTCGTGAGCGTCGAGCTTGATTTTTGTGTTTGGCTAAGCACGTTTGGCGCACAGGCCATTAGCGAAACAAATGCCGCAAGGAAACAAAGCAGAGAGGAAAGGCACCGCATGGTCGACCCCCTTTTTAGTGACCCATCTGATAGCTCTATCCTACCGCAACCTAATTTGAATTTGCATGAATTCGGCGAAGCTCAAGGGATGTGCACAGGAGTGGGGAGATTTAAGGCATTCTTTTGCCGTGCCGGTCCGCAGGTGGCGCGTCTATAAGGCGGCTTTGCGCCGTTCTATCTCTTGCGGGCTTTGCGGGGCTTGCGGGAACCGTGCGTCATGGCGTTCGCCGTGGTCACCAGTAGACGCAGCGCCCGATTGACGGACTCCTGGTCAGGAAACACTGCGGCAAGATCAGGCTCGATCAATACCAGGTTCGTCCCCGCCTTAGCCTGACGGTAGTATTTTCCGTGCGTCGCGTGTCCGAGCCGCGACAGATCGTATTCAGAACGCAGTTCGTCTTTAGTCGTTTCCGCCAATTCTTTTGGCATACTGATTCCTCTCTCTGCGGGTGGCCTTCCGTGCGCTGATGATCCGAATCCGTTCCTCCCGCGTGCAGTACGATACGAAGAGAATGCGTTGCTTGGCTGAGGTTCCAATCGTGATCTCGCGATCCTCCTCGTCCGAGTGGTCGGGATCACTGAAAGTCAGCGCGGCGGGGTCAAGATAAACGGACGTCGCCTCAGCGAACGAAATCTTGTGGCGGCGCAGATTCGACGCCGCCTTCCCTGCGTCCCATTCATAGATCACTCTTGTGATGTTAGCATTGAAGCGCGTGTGGCGCATCGGACGCGGCGCTGCCCGCGTTGCCTCCAATCCAGGATCTGCTGTTGCTATCGTAGATGCTGTTCTGGCCTACGATTTCCTAAACGGGGAGGGTCCTACTAACTCCATTTCATATCGCCGCCAAAACTCGGCTTTTCCTACAGGCGCCTTGGGATCCTCAACATCGCGGAAGAATTGCTCCATTTTGCCTGCAGGACAGAAGGCGATCAACATGCGGCTCGGCGTGGCAGCAACGGATGAAAAAGTGTGCGGCACGCGGCGCGGAGCCAGTACGGATTCCCCCGCATGGAGATGCAGCCTTTGGCCGCCCACCTGGAAGGCCACTTCGCCCTCCGTGACGTAGAACCATTCCTCTTGACTCAGGTGCAGGTGCAGCGGCGGCCCGCCAGGACGCATATGCGGGTGCTCCACGACGAAAAGGCCGCCGTTTGTTTCATGGGTCAAAATCTTGAAGAGAAGCGAGTCGAAACCTATCGAATGCGGATGGCCGGTACGGTCCTGCCCGGCGCCCACCACATGCGGTGTGGTTGAAGGCGCCGATGCAGGAGCTTGGGCGTGCGCCTCACGGGCGAATAAATCGACCAGGCCTGTAGCCGGAACCACCGAAGCAGCGGCCCTGAAGAAGGAACGGCGTCGCATGGGCCTCCTCGAAATGAGTGGAGTGAAATCGCCACATAATAGCAAAGCGGGAAGTGCCCGACAAGTAGAATCACCGCGCCGCCGCGTCATCGAGCAAGCCCACAATCCGCAGAGTTAAAAGACAACTCTGCGCGACAAAGCGGATGCTCGAAGATTAGAAAATAGCCGTACAGACGGGCCCCTCACCCGGCTCACTCTGCTCGCCACCCTCTCCCCTGCGGGGCGAGGGAAAGGGAATTTGATAACACTCTCTCCCCTGCGGGGCGAAGGCTGGAAAAAATGGAGATGCCACCCTGATGCAAGTGATTGAAAAAATAAGAGTAATTAGAAGTAGCAACCCATGTCAAGAGAGACATAAAGCGAAATAATAGCGAAAGTAAAAACAAAAAGGATTGTTTTTGTTTTTCCAAGCCATTGAAAACAAAGAGTCGAAACCGGAACCAACCGGAACCAACCGGACTCTAATGATTGTAAAATCGCTGCAATTGATTGAATGCAAAGGAGAAATCTAAGTTCCGGGTTGCTCCGGAGACATTTGCAACAAAACAAGCGCGATTGCGGGTTCGGTCAGATTTTGCTCCGGTTCGTGCACCCCAATTACGGGCCGGCGCGAGCATGGGCACTATTCCGGGCGGCGTGGTACTTTGGTGTTATGAGAATCGACTTCGCGTTCGGAAAATCTGGATTGCCTCTTGAATTGCCGGAAGGCTTTCGCTACCGCGTGCTGGAAGCCCGGTCAGCCCTGGCGCTTAGCGACCCACTGGCGGCAATCGAGCAGGCGCTTGACTCGCCGGTTGCATCTCTTCCTCTCGCCAAACTTGCTGCAGGGAAGAAGTCCGCCGCCATATCCGTGTGCGACATTACCCGCCCGGCGCCCAACCGGGACATCCTGCCGCCTGTTCTGGCGAGGCTCGAAGCCGCCGGCATTCCGAAAGACAACATCACCATCTTGATTGCCACCGGTCTCCACCGCCCCGCCACAGAGGCCGAGATTCGGGAGATTTGTGGTGAAGCGATTCCGCGCCGTTACCGTGTGTTGAATCATCATGCGCGGGAGCTTTCCGAACATCACAACCTGGGCCAGACCCAATCCGGGACTCCGGTCTATATTGACGCGCGCTTCGTTTCGGCAGATCTGCGTATCACGCTGGGATTCATCGAGCCGCACTTGATGCTCGGCTTCTCAGGAGGGCGCAAGCTGGTGGCGCCGGGCCTTGCCGCGGCGGAGACGATCAGCGTGCTTCACAGTCCGAAATTCATGAGAGATCCCAGGGCCACCGAGGGTTCTATTGAGCACAATCCGCTTCATCACGAGCTGCTGGAGATCGCCCGGATGGCGCATCACGACTTTATGATTGATGTCTCGCTCACTCAGAACCAGACGGAAGGCCGGCGATCAATCGCCGGAGTCTTTGCCGGTGATCCCGTGGAAGCGCACCGGAAGGGAGTTGAGTTTGTTTCCCACGCGATGCTCGAGACCATCGAAGAGCCTGCGGACGCAGTTGTTACTTCGGCGGCCGGATATCCGCTCGACCTCACGTTTTATCAGTCCATCAAAGGGATCACGGCGTCTTCTCATGTTGTGAAATCAGGAGGGAAAATCCTCTTGCTTGCTGCTTGTGAGGAGGGCACAGGGAGCCGGGAATTTGCGGCAATGCTCAAGGAGAACAGGTCAGACGATGAGTTTATGCGGAAGATTGCTGATGCGCCGGTTGTCCCGGACCAATGGCAACTGGAAAAACTTGCGCTGGTGACGGCAAGAAATCCAGTCTCATTCTATGTTCCTGGGTTGCCGCCGGAATATCACGCGTCAGTCTGGGGGAGGGTGCATGCGAGCGCCCAGGAGGCGGTCGAATCAATTACCGATTCGCTGCCCAAGAATGCCCGCATCGCGCTTATGCCGGAAGGGCCTTATGTCCTGGCTCGCGCCGCCGCGAATGGAAGCGAACATTTGCCGGAAGGGTAGCTTAGATTTTTCATCCGTCAACTGGGGTGGAGTTTTAGAATCTGTGTGACATCTGAGGTTATAGCGGCCGGTCTTTACGATTAAAAGCCGGCGGCCTCTGGCCGCCGCTACAGCGCGCCGCGCACTCTATTGTGTAATCGTAAATATGGTCACGCAACAGCGGGGCGCGGCGGCGCCTGCTCGCAATGAATGACGGCCGTGGCCGATTCAAGACCGGGTGAGGATGCTTGGACGGTAAAGTCCCCCGCCTGCTTTGTAGATTGAGTGATGGCCACGCAGAGCCCATTGAATGCTTGCCGGCTGCTGGCTTTATCCGGCTCATGGCTTGTTGGGTTTCCGTTACCCACGCCGATGATCTTCCCGTTGCCTGAAATCTGGAACGAGATTTCATTGGCAGCCCTTGGCGCCAGCCGCCCTTGCGAATCTACAACGTGGACTTCGATTACCGAAACGTCTTCTCCGTCCGCTCGGATTTTCCCCCGATCCGGGCGGAGGATTATCTTCGCGGGCTCGCCGGTGGTTTCCCGCTTCGCCGTGAGCGCGAGCTTGCCGCCCCGGTAGCCGCGAGCTTCGAGGACGCCGGGAGCGTATGTCACTTTCCAAGCTACGTGCGAGTCTCGTTGCATGTTTTGCGAGCCAAGACTCTTGCCGTTGAGAAGCAGCTCGATGCGTTCCAGGTTGCTATGGCACCAGACGTCGATTTCCTGGCCTTCTTTGCCAGCCCAGTTCCAGTGCGGGAAAAGATGCAGCACCGGCTTGCCGCTCCACCACGCCTGGTAGTAGTAATAGTTGTCTTTGGGAAAGCCGCACGTGTCCATGATGCCAAAGTGCGAGTTGATGCAAGGCCATCCATAAGGCGTCGGTTCGCCGCGGTAATCGAAGCCGGTCCAGACAAATCCGCCGGAGAGATACTCGCGCTGGTCGTACAATCCCCACCACTCTTCCGCCGTGGTGGCCCAGGGCGGGAAGTTCACGTCGTAGGCGCTGACGTAACCCTCGTCCTTATCGTTAATATAGATACCGCGCGTCGATACCGTGCTTCCCACCTCCGTGCCTGTTGTGGGTTGATTGGGGAACTGATGGTGAAAACCATCGATCTGTTGCGCGTGCTTATAATTGAAACCCTGCACGTCAAGCACAGCGGAAATGCCCTTTCCCCAGCCGTTATTCATGGCTTGAGTGATCTGGCGAGTGGGGTCGAGGCGCCGCGCCAGCCGTTTCATGGTGGCGCACATCCGCGCGCCGCGATCGCTGCCTTGTTCCGGCTCCTCGTTTCCGGTGGACCAGAAAACCACGCTGGGATGGTTGCGGTCGCGGCGGATCAAGCGGCTGAGCTGGCTGAGGCCTTCCGGATCGGACGAGAACATCCGCGTCTCATCGAGCACCACCATGCCCAGCCGGTCGCAGGCGTCAAGAAGCTCCGGCGTGGGCGGGTTGTGCGACGTGCGGTAGCCGTTCGATCCCATCTCTTTCAGCTTGGCGATGCGGTAATCCTGCAGGCGGTCTGGCAAGGCGCTTCCCACGCCGGCGTGGTCCTGGTGGTTGCAGGTGCCCTTGATCTTCACCGGCTTGCCGTTCAGGAAGAATCCCTTACCGGCGTCAAACAGGACGGTGCGAATGCCGAACGGCGTCTCATGCCGGTCAACGACCACGCCGCCCGCTTCAATTGTGGTCACAAGACGGTAAAGGTTTGGCTCTTCGATGGACCAGAGCGCCGGGTTCGCCACATCCATCTTCTGCTTCACTTCGTGGCGGCGCCAGGCAAGGATGGAAAGCGTTGCAGAACGGTTTGTGGAAACCGTCTTCCCATCCGCATCGAGGATAGTCGAGACCACTTGGAGCGCCGCGTCATGATCGTCTTCGTTGGCTACTTCCGTAGCAATGGTCACTGTTGCGGCGCCACCCTTGACCTCAGAGGTTACGAACGTCCCCCACTGCGGCACGTGAACGGGATTCGTCTTCACCAGCCAGACGTGCCGGTAGATGCCTGCGCCTTCGTAGAACCATCCCTCGTATTCTGTGGCGTCAACGCGCACAACGAGGACATTTTTGCCGCCATAATTCGCATGGTCTGTGATGTCGTAACGGAATGGCGCGTAGCCGCTCATATTGCGCCCAAGAAAGTTTCCGTTCAGGGCCGCCATCGAGTTGCGGAAGACGCCGTCGAATTCCAGGCTCAGGCGCTTAGTGGAATCGCTTTGCGGAATGTCGAACACCCGCCGGTACCAGCCGATGCTGGTTGCTGGATAGGTCCTGCCGAGTGGTTTCGATCCGTGTTCGGTGAGCCATCGATCTTCCTGGAACGGAAGCTCCACCGCCCAATCGTGTGGAAGGTCGAGGGCCCGCCAGCCGCTGTCATCGAAGCTCGGTGAGGACGGCCCTGGCTGGCCGGGCTGTAGGCGGTGGCCCTCCGACTTCCACATAAAGCAAGAGCCGGTCTTCGCGTACTCCCGATCCCGGCCATAACCGAAATCAAGCGATGGATTGTCCGCATGGCCAAAGTGGAAGCGCCATCCGAAATCGAGGAGCAAACGTTCTCTGGCTGAGTTTGCAGAGGCGGGTTGATCTGCCGAAGTGGGAGACTCCTGGCCTTGTGCCCCTTGGGCGAGGAGCGGGCCGCTTGTTCCCGGTAGGATCGTCTTTGCGCTTGCTGTAGCGGCAATCCCGTTTTTCAGAAAATCGCGCCTTGTCCAGTTGGGCATTCTTTGACTCCGCTTTGGTGTGGTATCGAGACCGCGGCTGCGCGAACCCGCGCCGCGCCACAATTCTACATGATTGCGGGCGGGGAGTGCAGAAAATGATACGGAAGGGAAGTGAGATGGGGCGTTACACGCAGCCGTTGGCCGGTGGGCGCCTTACACGCCGGCGAAGGCGGAAAAGCCGCCGTCAACGGGTACGACTACGCCCGTGACAAAGGCGGAGGCGGGCGACAGCAGCCAAAGGATGGCCCCGAGCAAATCCTGCGGTTCACCGAATCGCGCCATCGGAGTGTGGTTGATAATGCTCTGACCCCGCGCTGTGAGTTTTCCAGTTTCCTTTTCGGTCAGCAAGAAGCGGTTCTGCTCGGTAAGGAAAAAACCGGGGGCAATCGCGTTCACCCGGATGCGAGGCGAATATTCCTGGGCGAGATGCACCGCCAGCCATTGGGTGAAATTATTCACCCCCGCTTTCGCCGCCGAGTAACCTATTACACGAGTCATGGGACGATAACTACTCATCGAGGAGAAATTCAGAATTGCGCCTTCGCCTTGTTCGGCCATCTGTTTTCCAAAAGCCTGGCAGGGGAGAATGGTTCCCAAGATGTTCAGATCAAGCGCGAATCGAAGCGCTTCTTCGGGCAGGTTAAAAAAAGATAAATCGGGCTTGGTGGTTGCTTGTGGATGATTTCCTCCGGCGCCGTTAATCAGGCAATCGATCCGGCCAAACTTCGTTTTCACGTCCTGAGCCGCCCGCTCAAGAGATCCCCGGTCGAGGACGTCCCCCTGAACAACAATAGCTTTGCCGGGTCCGGATAATGAGGAAAGCAGCGCAACGCCCTTTTCTTTGTTTCGCGCCAGGATGGCGACATTGGCGCCGCAACCAGCCAGCGCCTGCACCACCGCTGCGCCAAGCACTCCGGTCCCTCCCGTCATCACTACCGAGCGGCCATTGAAATCGTAGGATTTCATCAATTGCTTTAAATCCATATTCCGCCTTCCAAATCAGAGCTAAGTGTTGTTGTTCGCAATTACGATTACGTATTTGTTGCGTCAGTACCCCTCACCCGGCTCGCTACGCTCCCCACCCTCCCCCCTCTGGGGCGAGGGCTGACGCTTTTTGGACTTCAAATCTACACCCTCTCCCTCCGGGAGAGGGTGTCCCGCGTAGCGGGGCGGGTGAGGGGAAACACGTAACCGCAATTATAATGTACTTAAGTAGGGTCGCTGGCGGCTGACGTTTTTCTGAAAGGCGCCAGGTGCTTATTGAAGTGGCGCTCTATGATTTCATAATAAGTTTCCTCTTTGCCGCGCAAGGCAGCAAAGAACGGCTCGCGGAAACGTCGATCATTAATAACAGAGCCGAAGGTGACGTGCAACACTTCGCGCGCATGAAAATCGTCGAGCAGCGTGGTGAGCTGATCGTCGCGCAAAGAGGCGATGTCCGGTATTTTAGCGGCGTCGGCGGAAACGTGATAGCTGGCGCGATCTGTGGAATAACATTCGATTGTGAAGGGAACGATCTCGCGGAAGAGCTTGGGGTTGAGCACGGCAATGGCCCGCAGAGCTTCCAGATAACTCGTGCCGGCGGTTTTAAGATGAACCAAATCACCGGCCACGCGGGCGGCAATCGGGTAAATGCTGAATTTATCCGAGCCGGAATGAAGACTCAGCTTATAGGGGCCAAAGGTTTTGGATATGGCCAGATGGTGTGCGAAAGACTGTTCAAATTTTCCGAGATCACCGATGTAATCAACACCCTTCTCAAAATCTCCCACGTAGCGCGGCGCCAGGCTTACCCAGTTCACGCCCAGCCGCTTAAGCTCGTGAGCGATGTAGACATGCTCGGCCAGCGTGCTGATGGTCTCAGTCTCATCGACGCTCATCTCCAGTTCAAACAGCCGGCTATTCATTACCGCCTGCAAGTGCCTGTACATCTTGACGGTGTGAGCCACCGCGCGCCCGTATTTGGCCGCCGCGCGCAAGAGTTCTTCCTGCGTTATGGTCAGCTTGAATGCGCCAAGGTCGACGGCTTTGTCCGCAAGCTGGTTCTGCAGGTCACTCGATGCGCCCTCCAGCGCGTTCCAGGGCAGGGCGTCGACTTTTTGCCGCAGCATTTGCGGAGAGTCAGTGGTGGCGGCGTTATCCACGTATTCGCCGGGATCGACGGTATAAAAGGTGTATCCGGCGGCGGCGCACAGATCCACATCCGCGGTGGTCTTCAGGTGGTCGGCGTCAGCCCCGAAGCCCTCGCGCCAGCCTTCCTGAAATACTCCCCACATGGCATCGTCCATCACTTCCTGTGGCGTGCGGCCGGTGCGCGCGTTCTCGCGCATCGACTGCTGAGCAAAAATAGGCGCAATGCCGGAGCCGCGAACCGCGTGAACGTGGCCCGGCGTGGCAAGACCCAGCCGGTCGCCGCAGCCTACCGATTTTTGCAGGCCCAGCGGGCGCGCGATGAGAAATGGCAGGGTCGCCCGCAAGGCGGCCGCGTTCGCGGCCGTCGTCTCGCTGAGTGTCAAGGCCAGCGCCTTGCCTTCGAGCGTTACCGGTCTTTTCTGGCCAGTGAATTTACCGCTTACGCCGGAGTCCGCTGAGAGCGATCCGATGAGTTTCTTACCGTCGCGCTGTCCCAGGAAAAACAGCGAATGTTGAATTGCGGTGATCGATCGTGGATAAACTTCTATGCCACTCAGCCCGCCAATTTCGACTGCGTGCGATTGCGCTTCCGCGACCGGCAGCGGCGGCGCCACAGCAGAAGTATTCATATAAGATGACACACTGGTTGTCACTAAATGGAGCTCCTTTTCTGGATGTTTTTGTAGCGACGGCCTCTGGCCGCCGGTTTTTCCTATTAAAGAGCGGCTGCCAGAGGCCGCCGCTACAGCATGTGCTGGCGCTTGCGCCGCTATCAGTTTTTCACCCAAGCGTGCCGCGGGTCATCCGCCCACGCGCCGTAACGGCGTTCTTCGCCAGCCAGCACCCAAGTATAGTGAAGATGATAGCCCGGCGCCGCAACGGTAGGATGATATCCCTTCGGCAGAAGCACCGTATCGCCGTCCTCAACCACAAAAACATTGGAGAAGGGATTCGGGTCGTTCGGCGCCGTATAAGTCCAGATGAAACCGTAGCCTTGGGCCGGCTTTACACGGAAGAAGTAAATCTCCTCGAGCACAGCTTCGTTTGGAGGATTCGATTGGTCGTGCTTATGCGGTGGATAACTCGACCAATTGCCCGGCGGGTTCAAGGTTTCTCCTGCCAGCAGGCTGTCGGCGGCAACGTTGTCACCAAGCGCCGAATGGACGGTGCGGGTCCAGTTATCGCGCCCAACCTGCTTCGTGACCACGTCCTTTCCGCGCAATAGCGCCGGAGGAATGGCCGCTTGCGAAGGCGCGGTAAAAATGCCAATATCTGCCTTCGTATCCGCAATCATCTCATAGCGCGCCTTGGGAGGGATATAGATCATGGCCGGGGCGCCGGAGAAAACATCTGCGCGCTCGCCTGCTCTGGTGTAAGCTGTTTTGCCGCCCTGGTGTTCAATCGTCACCGAAACTTTGCCGCCAAAGATATCGAGCACGGCTTCGCGGGGGCCGGTTTCCAGAGAATATCGCTCTCCCTTTTCGAGCTGCAACCGGGCAAAATCGAGAAAACGCATCGTGCCTGGAGCGACGATTTGCGCGTACTTCTCGTGAGCCTTCTGCTTAATCTGCCTTTCCATTTACAACCTCCCTTTCAACGTCAGAATACTATGACAGGACAATTCCCCTGGAGTTGTTTCAGGGGACGCGCGTTTCCGGCTGCTAACCAAGATTTCCAGAGTAATCCAGCTATGGGTGCGCTGGCAGAGAGAATGCCATATTTTCATAATTTCAAGATTTAGTTACAAGCCATTTGTATCATGTTTGAGGCACGGGTGGCAAAACTGTGACGAATGTTCGTTTCCAAACGGTCTGATGATTCTCACAGCCTTTACAAATGCTATGTAAGTGAGTGTTTGTATTTGGGTTGTACCGCCAACTTCGTATGATAATGGCGCCGGCGACTGGTCGTGATATTTTGTTGACAACGATGAAAAGGGTACAGTAATTTACTCGCTGTTTCAAGACGCCCGCATAATTCTTGCGCCAAGGCAGCCACGACGCAGAGAGATAGACTTACTGCGGACGGCTTTAAGCAGGCTTGAGGAGGAATGAGTATGCTGAGACGTCATTTTCTTTTCAGTTCTGGTACCGTGGGTTTAGCTGCCAACCTTTCGCTGCCAGCGTCGAGCCATAGGCTGCACGGCCAAAACACACTTTGCAATGTTTTGAATTACGGAGCCGCTGGGGATGGCAAGCGAATGGATACCAAGGCCATCCAGGCGGCAATTGATGCCTGCGCCAAGATCGGTGGCGGAACGGTTTTTTTGCCCGCAGGCAAGTATTTGACTGGCGCCATCAAGCTCGCAAGCAATCTTAATTTGCACCTGGATTCCGGGGCTACGCTGCTCGGAAGCCAGGACCCGGCGGACTATCCTGTGTATCCGAGTCCGTGGCCAGATGGAACGCAGGAGATTTCCTCATTAATTTATGGTGAGGGTCTCAGCAACGCCAGTTTGACTGGCCGCGGTACAATCGACGGCCAGGGCCAGGCTTGGTGGACTCGGCAATGGCTGATGTTTCCAAGAAGGCGCGCGCCGGTTCCCGCTATGTCCATTGAAGAGCGGCGCGCCGAAATTGCGAAGATCCGCAATGGGCGGCCGCGGCTCATGACTTTACTGAATTGCCGCAACGTCCTCATCGAGGGGCTGACGCTCATCAACTCGGCTTTTTGGACGGTACACCCGATTTTCTGCGATGGCGTGACGATTACGGGCCTTACCATTCTGAATCCCGTTCCTTCCCCGAACACCGACGGGATTGACCCTGAGTCATGCCGCAACGTTCACATTTCAGATTGCACGATCAGCGTGGGTGACGACTGCATCGCCATCAAATCGGGCAAGGATGCCGCCGGGCGCCAGGTTGGGAAGCCCTGCGAAAACATCACCATCACTAACCTTATTACCGGGACGGGCCACGGCGTTTCCATTGGCAGCGAGATGTCGGGCGGCGTGCGTAATGTGACGATTACAAATTGCGTGTTTCAGGGCATGGACCGCGGCATTCGCATCAAGACGCAGCGCGGGCGCGGCGGCGTGGTGGAAGGCGTCACGGCAAGCAACATCGTGATGCAGGGCGTGCCGGAGCCGTTTGCTCTCACCGCTTTTTACTCGCGCGGCAATCCCGATGAAGCGCGGCCCGTGGACGAAGGAACTCCAAGATTCCGCGATTTTCACTTTGCCCACATCACCGCGCGAGGCGCGAAATCAGCAGGCCAGATTACAGGCTTGCGCGAGGCGCCTATCTCCGGCGTCGTCTTCAGCGATGTTTGCATTGAGGCCGGGCGCGGATTTCGCTGCCAGAATGCCCGTGAGCTTGCATTCCACAACGTTCATATCGAAAGCCGGCAAGGCCCGGCGCTTGCCGCCAAGACGGTTGAGGCAGTTGAACTGGATGGCTTCACTGGCGCGGCTTCGGGGGCTGCGTTGGTAACATTGGAAGATGCGAAAGACGTATTTGCGCGGGGATGCTCGGCGCCGGCCGGAACGTCTGCTTTTTTTGAAATTTCCGGCGCCGCAAGCGCAAGCATCGTGCTGAGGTCAAATAACCTGAGCCGCGCCGCGAAGGCGGTTGCTTTTGCAGGGGGCGCCGGCCCCGGAATCTTGTCCGAGAAATAACCGCGCTGTCTGAATGATGCACGCGGATGTCAGGGGCGCGCCGCTGTAAGCCCGTTCCCACTATCGGGTGAACCTCAGGCGGGCGTCGATTCGGTCAGCGCCATGAGGGCGTCATTGGGATAGAAATGGTCTACGTTATCCGGGGTAATGAGCCGGTGCTTGATGAACAGGGCAGGTGGCGCTGGCTTTCGTTCCAGAATGTCCACGGCAAGCCGCAGAAGGTGCGTGCCGTACTTTTCGGGAAAATAAGCGACGGAGGCAATCAGCCGGGTGTGAGGCTCGCGTAGCTCGGCTCGTCCTTCTGGTTCCGCATTCTGCCCGACAACGGCGCAATCCGCGGCCCGCCCGGCCTCCTGGAAGGCCCGTAACGCGCCGAGCGCGCTCGGATCGTTTGCGGCGCCCGCCAGAGTCAGCCCGGCTTTTGACGCGCGGAGGTGTTTGCGTACCCGCTCAAGCGTGGTCCCGAATTGACCGTCGCCGTCCACGTGGACCGTGCGAGACTGGTCGCTCATCGGCAGCATCTCGTTGATTCCGGTCAACATGCCGCGAATCCTCGCCTGCGGAACCGGCCCGGCGCGCGCAATCTCGATCATCAGGATTTCATCCACGGCGCCGCGCCAGTTTTTTCCCGCCCACCGCCCGAGCCATCGCCCGCCGATTAATCCCGCCTCGTAGTTATTGGCGCCGAAATAGGTGGCCCCTGGGTGGGGAATGTCGATAGCGATGATGGGAATATTCGCTTCGAGATATTTCCGCGAAATTTCAGGAGCAGCCACCTCGTCGGTCTGGAATTCAATCACCAGATCAACCTCTTCCCGGATCAGGCGGTCCGCGTTGCGAAGGGCTACTTTGGCGTCATAGCGGTTATCGACGACGATTAACTCAACCTGTGCGATTTCGGCGGCCCTCATCAGGCCAGCCCGGACTTCGCGCGGAAAGGAGGAATCCTGTCCTTGGGCCGCATAGCCAATCCGGTAGCGTCTGCCAAGGCGCATGTCCGAGGTCAGGCGGTACTGATTTTCGCCAACCTTTTCGATAAACCCGCACGTGTGGAGGCTGTAAAGCAGCCGGAAACACATTCCTTTGTTGAAGCCTGTTCGCGCGACAACGTCCTTGAGCCGGAGGATTTCTCCCTTCGAGTTGAAGCAATTCAGCACTTGTGACGCGTGGACTACCGACTTTACGACGTACCGGTTGTGGTTAGGCCGATTCATGACAACTCATTTCCGCGCCGGGTAGTGGGTCAGTTTGACGTAGAGGCGGCTTCATGCCGCCACAATATGGCGGGGTAAACCCGCCGCTACACCGCAAACT
>JBOGJY010000190.1:0-1965 GCA_050745325.1 Terriglobia bacterium | reverse complement strand
CCAGCAGCGCCTGATGAAGCTGCTCCATCGTGCGCTCCGGGTCCATTTCATAAAAATCGTAGCGTTGGTTGTAGAAGCCGCTATCCAGCAGGAAGTCCTGCAGCATCTGCAGCAGGTCCTCGGAGGTAAGCCCTTCGAACGGGTCGCCTTTGTATTTGGTGTAGTTGATGTATTTCATTTTGACCGTCTGAGCGAAGCGCCTGCTTGTGAATCACTGGGGAAAGCAGATTCTTCGCTTCTCTCAGAATGACAGACCCAAATAGTTTTGCAACAAACTGCTAACGAGGCTTCGCCTCAGACCCACGAGGCATGTCCCCCTCACCCGTCCCGCTACTCGGGCCACCCTCTCCACCGTTTCAGGGGAGAGGGTCTGTAGGTGATGGGGCGATGTAAAACTCGATTCATTTACGTCAAGTTCTGAACTTCAAGACTTCCTACGCTTAATTCAGCGACCGCCGCCGCGCCGTGGCCGGGCTCGGTTCCTCGGCGGCTTCCTCTGTGCGTCTCGCTTCCATGTGATAGCCCAACTCTTCGTTGCGGCTGATTTTCTTCAGCGCGTAGAGGCCTTCCAGCACAAATTCGGCTCCTGCCACCTGCAGCGCCTTATCGTCCTTCGGTTTAATGCCGAGCGGCTCAATCGCCTCAACCAACCCTTGAATCTTCTTGAATTGCGGGAAAATCTCCTCGGCTGGCGCGCCTTCGGCATACTTCAGGCTGCCGCCAAGCTCGAACCACTTCACAATCCCGTGCATCGGCATACCCTCGAAATGCTTGCGGAAGATGCGCGCCGTGGCTTGGCGGATGATATCCCGCGCCACCGCGTCCGCGCCCCGCAGCTCGCCCTCGTATTCAAGCTCAAACTTTCCGGTGAGCGAAGGGAGAGAAGCGTAAATATCCGTAAGCCGGACCACCACCACGCTCTCGCGGTTCACGAGCGCCCGGCGCTCGGCGTTTGAAACCGCATTTTCGAGAGACGTGATTGGCATCCGCTGGCTTACACCGCTGCGCTTATCAATCTTCTTCTCGGCGCGCGCTTCGAAGGCAATGCACTCCGTCACCTCGCGGATGAATTCGGGAATCACCAGGCGGGCGCGGCCGTTGCGCGCCGTCCACGCCTCCTGCGCCGTGATCGCCATGGCGTGCTCGAGCGACTGCGGATAGTGGGTGCGAATCTCCGACCCCACGCGGTCTTTGAGTGGGGTTATAATCTTGCCGCGCGCCGTGTAATCCTCCGGATTGGCGGTAAATACCAGCGCAACGTCAAGCGGCAGGCGCACCGGGTAGCCTTTGATCTGCACGTCGCCTTCCTGCATGATGTTGAACAACCCCACCTGGATTTTCCCGGCCAGGTCGGGCAGCTCGTTGATGGCGAAAATGCCACGATTGGCGCGCGGCAGCAGGCCATAGTGGATCGTCAGCTCATTCGAAAGCGCGTGCCCTCCGCGCGCCGCCTTGATGGGGTCGAGATCGCCGATCATGTCCGCGATGGTCACGTCAGGCGTCGCGAGTTTTTCAATATAGCGATCGTCGCGCGGAAGGTAATCAATGGGCGTTTCGTCGCCGCGCTCCTTCACCAGCTCTCGGCAGGCGCGGCAGATGGGCTTCAGCGGATTATCATGAATCTCGCAGCCCGCGATAAACGGGATTTCCTCGTCCAGCAGCGCCGCTAGCGAGCGCAGGATGCGGCTTTTTGCCTGTCCCCGCAATCCAAGCAGAATGAAATTGTGGCGCGAAAGGATGGCATTTTCGATTTGCGGAATCACCGTGTCGTCGAATCCGATGACGCCCGGAAAAACAGCGTCGCCGGCTTTCAGATGCGCGATCAGGTTCGCGCGCATTTCGTCCTTCACGCTGCGGCTGGCATAGTTTGTCTTTCTGAGTTCGCCAAGGGTCGTTGGTCTTTCCATGTTCTCATTATAGGTGACACGGCGGGGTGGCTCAATGAATTATTAACCTGGCTGGTTT
>JBOGJY010000189.1:0-2380 GCA_050745325.1 Terriglobia bacterium | reverse complement strand
ACCGCATTGAGCTCCTCCCGAATTCAATTACGCGGCTCGCCCCCAGGATGTTCCCGAAAACTGTTCGCCCGTTGCGCTGCAAGCGCCGTGGTGTCATAAGTGTTTGACGTGTGAGAAGGAACTCGGTTAGCGCCGAGCCGTGGGGGGGAACACTGTAGCGGCGCCCTTTAAGCGCCAGAATTCCGGCGGCTGCAGTCCGCCGCTACAGAAATCGGCGTCAGTTCAATTCGTAATCCTAACGGGCTATTCGTGCCGCAGGGCCACCACGGGATCGACTTTCGCCGCGCGCCGCGCGGGAATGTAGCAGGCCAGCAATGCCACTCCGAGCAGAATCAATGACACGGTGATGAACGTCAGCGGGTCGGTCGGCTTCACCCCATAGAGCATACTTGCCATGAGTCGCGTCAATCCGAGGCTCGCAACGATTCCGATTCCAACACCGGCTAAGACGAGGCGCAACCCTTGGGTCGAAAAAAGCCACAGCACATCTTGCTTTTGCGCCCCCAACGCCATACGTACACCGATCTCATGGGTCCTTTGGCCAACTGAATACGCGATGACTCCATAGATGCCTACCGCGCCTAAGACCAAAGCTAAGGCCGCGAACAATCCCAGAAGCAGCGCATTCAAGCGTTTCGGTGCTATTGAAACAGAAACAACTTTGTCCATGGTCTTCACGTTCGATACGGGTTCCTCCTTGTCTACCGTACCGATGACCCATCGAACAGAATGAACTAGCGTCGTCGGGTCGATGGCGCTCCGCACAGCAATAGTCGCAGAGGGCCAAGGGTCTTGCGCGTAGGGAACGTACATCATCGGTCTGGAACTTTCCCACAAAGCGTGTTGCCTCACATCTTTAACCACCCCTATGACCTGTCTCCATCCTTTATCACCGCCAATCTTAATGTGTTTGCCGACGACATTGGCGTTTGGCCAATAACGCCGCGCCATCATCTCATTAACAATCACAACCGGGGGACCGTTTGCTGTGTCGTGTTTATTAAAAGCACGGCCTCGCAAAAGTGGGATGTCCATAGTGCGGAAATAACCTGGGGTTGCCACATTGTAATCCGGGCTCAGATCTTCGCCCGCCGCCGTCCGGCCCTCAATGGTGATGCTTC
This sequence comes from Terriglobia bacterium, assembly GCA_050745325.1. GTDB lineage: Bacteria > Acidobacteriota > Terriglobia > UBA7540 > UBA7540 > RH2-MAG17b. Next base: position 1,259 of record JBOGJY010000189.1, on the reverse strand, counting down.
GGGCGCTGTTCCCCGGATTCAAAGGGAGCCGCGTCACCATGGCAGCCGATCGAACCCCCGGTAAGTTATCAATTCGATCGAGAACCCGTTCAACAAAGCTCACTTTTGTCGCAGGCTTTGAGTACCTCACTTCGGACAAAGAGATTTGCATGGTCAGCACATTTTCTGGATCGAACCCCACACCGGTTCTCTCGATTCCCAGGAAGCTCTTGAGCAGAAGGCCTGCACCCATCAAAAGGAGGAGTGCAAGCGCCGTTTCAGAAATAACCAGCAGATCGCGTAGGTGGTAGCCGCTTCTTCCATCCGATAAGCTTCGACCACTCTCTTTGAGCCTCTCATTAAGGTTCACGGTAGAAGCCTGGTATGCAGGAGCCAGACCGAAAAGAAGACCTGTGAACACGGAGATCAGGATCGCAAATCCTAACACTTGCAGGTTGAGGGTTAGATGCATGACGCGGCGAATTTCCGCGGGAACGAGCGCGATTAGCGGATGAAATGTCCACCTGGCCAGAAGTACGCCCAACCCTCCGCCCGCTAGACTGAGGAGCAAACTCTCGGTTAGAAGCTGTCGCACGATCCGCAGGCGGCCGGCGCCGAGGGCCGAACGGACGGCCATCTCCCTTTGGCGGCTGGTGGAGCGCGCCAATTGGAGGTTCGCAACATTGGCACAGGCAATCAGCAGTAAGAAGCCAACAGCGGTGAGGAGAATGAGAAGAGCGGGGCGAACATCCCCTGCAATTTCCTCGTGCAGGGGAGTGAGCGTTACCCCGTTGCGGGCTTCAGAATGAGGATATTCCTGACCGATATGACGAACGAGGATGGCGATGTCTGCCCTGGCCTGCCGTAGTGTCACACCCGGCTTGAGCCGCGCTAGGGTTTCAAAATAATGCGAGCCCCTCATTGTCCGGGGATCAACATTGGGTCTGAGCGGATGCGCGGGGACCACAAACCGAGGAGGGACCCAGAGTTCAACACCCCCAGGAAAATCGAACCCAGGGGGCATGACGCCAACGATCGTGAAGACCTCCCCGTTTAGAATTAGCTTCTTTCCAATGACCGCAGGACTTCCGCCGAATCGTCCTTGCCATAAACTGTTGCTTAGCACAACGACCCGCGCAGCGCCCGGCTGCCCTGACCTGACCGGGGTTTTTGGTACCAAGTGAGATGAGAGAGAATTCACTTGAGGAGGACCGGTCATGTCGACGAAGAGATTTAAGCCGGAACAGGTTGTGAACTTGCTCCGACAGATCGAGGTGGAG